>NZ_JBEZXU010000063.1:0-66409 GCF_040638175.1 Actinoplanes sp. NPDC026670 | reverse complement strand
GACGATCGCGTACATGGGACGCGGACTCCCTGAGACTTACGCAGCCGGAGGCTGCTGGCGGATGGTGCTGAGACGCGCCCCGCGCCCCGCGCCCCGCGCCCCGCGCCCCGGATGATTGTTGACAATCTTGCACATCATCTTGTTAAGAATGCGTTGCGGGATTTATCGTTCTGCTCACGGCGCCGCAACAACCTCCAGCACTGGCTCCCGACGAGGGGATCCCGCATGAGATCAGTTCGCACGGCCGTCTCCACCCGCATCTTCGCCGCGGCGCTTCTGGCCGCCGCGTTGCTGTTCGTTCCACCCGCTGGGCCGGCCGGCGCGGCGCCGGTCCGCCCGATCATGGAATGCTCCGCCGTGACCGGGCTCGACCTGCCCGGCGTCACCTTCCGGTCGGCGGTCGTGACCAGCAACGGCGCGCCCGCCCCGTACTGTGCGGTCGAGGGTGTCATCGCCCCGGCGGACACGATCGTGATGCGGCTGCCGGTCGACGGATGGACCGGGCGCTACCTCCAGACCGGGTGCGGTGGGCTCTGTGGAACGGCCCGGATCAACTACACGCAGGCGGCGGCCTGTGCGCCGATCGCTGACGGCACCATCGCCAGCGCCACCACCGACATGGGACACCAAGGCGGCAACGACGGCTCGTGGGCGGCCGGCAACCCGCAGGCGCAGATCGACTTCGCCTACCGTGGTGTGCACGTGACCGCGCAGGTCGCCAAGGCCGTGATCACCCGGTTCTACGGGCGGCCGCCGGCGTACAGCTACTTCAGTGGGTGCTCGGACGGCGGGCGGGAAGCCCTGATGGAGGCGCAGCGATACCCGGACGACTTCGACGGGATCGTGGCCGGGGCGCCGGCGAACAACCTGGTCGTCCAGAACACCTTCCACCACGCGTGGAACGTCGTCGCCAACCGGGACGCCGACGGCCGGTACATCCTGCTCGCCGACCGGCTGCCGATCATCCATCAGGCGGTCATGGCTGCCTGTGACGGCCTGGACGGACTCGTGGACGGGGTGCTCGATGATCCTCGGCGGTGCCGGTTCGACCCGTACCGTATGGTCTGCGGCGACCGGGCGACCTGCCTGACCCGCGCGGAAGCCGCGGTGGTCGGCAAACTGCACGACGGGGCGGTCGACCCGCACGGCAACCGGCTGGAGCAGGAGATCTCCCACGAATGGGGCTCCGAACTGGACTGGACCCTGTTCGTGCCGGCGGCGCAGGGGCAGGTCACCTTCAGCGAGAACATCGCGTTGTCGTTCCTGCGTTACCTGGCCTACTTCAACGTCGCCGACCCGGACTATCAGCTCAGCGACCTGCGGTTCACCGAGGCGTCGTTCTGGCGGACCGTGCAGACCTCGAAATACCTGTCGGCCACCGATCCGGACCTCAGCCGGTTCCGGCGCAGCGGCGGCAAGCTGATCCTCTGGCACGGCTGGTCCGACCAGCACATCTCCCCGCAGGCGACGCTCGGCTACCACGACGCGATGCGGGCCACGATGGGCGGCCGGGCCGTCGACGACTTCAGCCGGCTCTACCTCTTCCCCGGGCTGGCCCACTGCTCCGGCGGGCTCGGCCCGGACACCTTCGACATCCTCACCCCCATGCTGAACTGGGTGGAGAACGGCGCCGCACCGACATCGGTGATCGCCGTCAAGGGCGCCCGCAGCCGGCCGGTCTACCCGTATCCGGCGGTCGCCCGCTACGACGGGTCGGGCAGCACCGACGACGCGGCCAACTTCGTCCCGGTCGTTCCGGGTCGCACGCCGGCGGTCGGGTACGAGTGGCTCGGCGCCGGCCTCTACACCCACGGTTACCAGACCACCTGCCAGGCCGTGAACGGCCGCCTCGTCTGCGCTCCCGGTCGTCTCATCCCCCGCCGCTGAACCCTGGGCCTGGGCGCTGCCTCAACTGTCCCGGGGCAGCGCCCATCCCCACCGCTGAAGTCTGGCCACGGGCGCTGCCTCGGGTTTCCTCATTCCCCTCGGTCGACGCGGCCGATGACGGTTGACCTCGCGTGTTCAGGGAGGTGATCGGTTCTACCCTCGCGTGTTCAGGAAGGTGATCGGTTCTACCCTCGCGTGTTCAGGAAGGTGATCGGTTCTACCCTCGCGTGTTCAGGAAGGTGATCGGTTCTACCCTCGTGTGTTCAGGAAGGTGATCAGCTCCTCGGTGAAAGCCGGCTGGCGGACCGCGCCGAGGTGGTCGCCGTCGATGACGGCCAGGCGGGCGTTCGGGATGGCCTTGGCCAGCAGCTCCGGACGGGTGGCCAGGACGTCGTCGCGGCCGGTGACAAGCAGGGTGGGCACGGCGATCGTGTCCAGCGGGATGGGGCTGGCGTGGATGGCGGCGGCCTGGGCGGCCAGAGCCGTACGGTCGCCGCCCACCGCGTCAACGAACGCGCGGAACCCGGCCGCCGCGAAGTGCCTGATCGTGGACGGGTCGTCGGTGTGGAAGGCCTCGCGGAACGCCTCGGCCGGGATCACGCGCGTGTCGACGCCACCGAGCTCGACCACCGAGGAACCGACACCGCCGATGACGAGACGGCGCAGGCGAGGGTCGCGGGTGGCGAAGATCAGGGCGACGATCGCGCCCATCGAGTAGCCGGCCACGTCGACCTGTTCGACCTTCAGCAGGTCGAGGAGCGTGGTGACGTCCTGGGCCATCCGGGTCTCGCCGTACACGGCCGGGTCGTGCGGCTTACCGGAACGCCCGTGACCGCGGGCGTCGATCGCGATCACCCGGCGGCCGGTGGCGGTCAGGGCCGCGACGATGCCCGGCAGCACCCAGTTGGTCTGGCCGTTGGCGATGAAACCGTGATGCAGCAGCACAGGTGGCAGGTCGGAGTCGCCCTGCCATTCGTCCCAGTAGATCTCCACACCGTCGGTGGCCTCGAAGGTCGGCATCGGCGGATTCCTCTCCAGTTCGGCTCGGGCGCACGACAGCGTATGCGCGGAAGGCGTCTGCGGTATCGGTGAGATCGCCGGTGTGGTCACCATGTGCGACGCGGGAGGCACTACCGATGTTGATCGCGATACATTTCGGGCTGTGACCCCCACACAGTTGCGTGCCTACTCCGCCGTCGTCCGATGCGGCTCGGTGAAGCAGGCGGCGGCGCAGCTCGAGGTCTCCGAATCGGCGGTGTCGCTGCACATCGGGCAACTCCGCAAGGAGCTCGGCGATCAGCTCTTCTCGCGGACGGCCAACGGGCTCTCCTTCACACCCGGCGGGCTGCGGCTCGCCAGCCGGGCCACCGAGCTGCTCGGCTTGCAGGACATCACGGTGCTGGAGGTCAGCGCCGCCGGACAGGGGCGGCGGCTGCTGCGGGTCGGGGCGTCCTCGTTGTTCGCCGAGCACGCGGCCCCGGGACTGATCGAGCTCTTCGCGAGCCGGGCCGCCGACCTGGACGTCGAATTGAGCGTGCGCAACCCGGGCTCGTTCGTGGAGGCGCTGATCGAGCGCAGCATCGACATCGCGATCGGGCCACCGCCGGCGGTGCCCGACGCGGCGGTGCGGTGCCGGCCGGTCATGTACTACAAGGTCGTCGTCGTGGCCGGAACTGATCATCCGCTCGCCGGGACCCAGCCGACACCACGGCAGCTGCGCGATCAGACGTGGCTGCTCGGCCCGTCGGCCGCCGCCGACCGCGGCGCCATCCCGACCCTGCTGCGGCGGCTCGGGGTGCCGGACGACCGGCAGCAGATCTTCCAGAGCCACGCGGCCGCCATCGAGGAGGCCAAACGCGGCCGCGGGGTGGCGGCGGCGCTGTCTTTCACCGTCGCGCACGAGGTACGCAAAGGGCACCTCGTCCAGTTCTGCGGGCCGCACACGGCTCTCGAAGAGGTGTGGCACTCGCTGACGCTGGCCGAGAGCGGTAAGCCGTCGGCGGCGGCTGAGCTGGGCCGATTCGCATCGACGCCGCGGGCCATCCAGGCGATGATGCGCGGTAGCGGGGTGAACGTGGCCCGTTTCAAGCCGTCTATTCATGTCACTCTCTGGAGTTGACGGCCGGGTCATCCGGCCGCGGCAGCCAGCGCCAGTTGATCTCGAGCCAGGTGGGCGCCGGTCCGGGCAGGGCCGCCCCGGCACGTAGCCCGTCCAGCAGCATCGCCAGATAGCGGCGGCGCAGCGAAGTGGTGCGGACCGGGTCGGGCACGCGGACCGCGGCGCACATCTCCAGCAGCATCGTCAGGTCGGCTGGAACGGCCTCGGGCCGCATCTGTGGTCGGGCCCGCTCGAACAGGGCGCTGGCCAGCTCGTCGGCCCGGACGGCGTCGGCGCTCATCTCGTCGGTCGGGGTGAACGTGCCGGCCAGATGCACCGTGAGCGAGTGCACGTCGGCGTCGACCACGCCGTGCACGAACGTCTCGAAGGCGGCCCAGTCGTCGGCCGCGGCGGAGGCCTGCTCGGCCTGGTCGATGAAGGTGCGCAACCCGTCGTGGCAAAGCTTGCGGAGCAGGTCCTCCTTGCCGGCGTAGCGCCGGTAGAGAGCACTGATGCCGACGCCGGCACGGTCGGCGACCGCAGCGACAGGGGCGCGCTTGTCGGCCAGGAAGACCTCTTTGGCCGCGGCCAGGATCGTCACGTCATTGCGTGCGGCCTGGCGGGCTCGGCCGGACGTCGGGCTCGTCATGCCGTCGACTATAGCGGACCGGAATGCTCTGTTCCGCAATCGCCGCCAGTCTGCTACGTTCGAACGGAACGAAGCATTCCGTTCCTTCCGGAAAGAGGAAACCGGCATGACCGCGATCCGCCCCTTCCGCATCGACGTCTCCGACACCGACCTCGAAGACCTTCGCGACCGGCTGGCCCGCACCCGCTGGACACCGGAGATCCCCGGCCAGGGCTGGCAGCGCGGCGTCCCCGTCGACTACCTGCGCGGCCTGGCCGCCTACTGGGCGGGCGAGTTCGACTGGCGAGCGGCCGAGGCCCGGCTCAACGCGCTGCCCCAGTTCCTCACCGAGGTCGACGGGCAGACGCTGCACTTCGCCCACGTCCGTGCCGCCGACCCGGCCGCGACCCCGCTTCTGATCACCCACGACTGGCCCGCCTCGTTCGCCGTCTACCTGCCCGTGGTCGAGGCGTTGCGTGAGCACTTCCATCTCGTGCTGATGAGCAACCCGGGCGTCGGCTACTCCGGCCCGCTCACCACACCGGGCTGGACGACGGCGCGGACCGCTGCGGCGTTCCACGAGGTCATGTCCCGGCTGGGTTACGAGCGGTATGGGGTGCAGGGCACCGGCGGAGGCGCCGCCACCGCCGTCGAGATGGGCCGTCAGCAGCCCGGCCGGGTGATCGGTGTGCACGTCAACGGGCACATCACGTTCCCCTCCGACGACCCGGCCGATTTCGCCGACCTCACCGAGGCCGAGCAGACCCGGCTGGGCCGGCTCCAGGAGTTCCGCGACGACAAGATGGGCTTCAACGCCATCCAGTCGACCCGGCCGCAGACCCTGGCGCACGGGCTGCACGACTCGCCCGCCGGGCAGCTCGCGTGGATCATCGAGAAGTTCAAGGAGTGGACCGATCCGGCCGCCGACCTGCCCGAGGACGCCGTCGACCGCGATCTGCTGCTGACCAACGTCAGCCTGTACTGGTTCACCGGGACAGCCGGCTCCTCCGCCAACCTCTACTGGGAGATGGCGCACGACCCGGGCGCGTGGGCGCCGAAGCCGAAATCAACGGTTCCGCTGGGCGTCGCGCTCGGCGTCACCGACGTCACGATCAGGCGCTTCGCCGAGCGGGACGCGCCCGTCACCCACTGGACCGAACTGCCGGCCGGCGGCAACTTCCTCTCCGCCGAGCAGCCGAAGCTCTTCAGCGACGACGTGCGGGAGTTCTTCGACGCTCTCTGACAACGCGTGCGGGCCGGTCCACCTTTCGGGGACGCCCGGCCCGCACAGACCGCACAGACCGCCCGGACCGCACGGCCTGCCCGGACCGCATGGACCGCCCGAACCGCACGGCCTGCCCGGACCGCATGGACCGCCCGAACCGCACGGCCTGCCCGGACCGCCCGGGCTCCGGGTGCTCACCCGGTGGAGCTGACGGCGCCGAACACGATGGTGACGCTGAACGTGGCGCCGTCCACCTGGTAGGCGTAACAACCCGGGCCGGCCACCGTCGTCGTCGCCGGCAGGTCGTTGTCCTCTCTGGTCAGGTAGGCGTAGTGGCCGCCGTCGCGTTTCTCGCCGGTGTAGGAGAAGGTGACGCCGGCCGGTCCTGGCACGTCGATGCGCGCGGCCCGCACCAGGACCGGGCCGGAATAACCGGCGCCGATCCAGCGGACCTTCTTCTCGTAGGTCCCGTCCGGTTGCCGGTCACCGGGCCGCAACTCGAGCACGGAGCCGTCGCGGAAGTAGTCGGCGATCGGATGGACCGGGCCGTCGCCGAGCACCCGGCCCGCCTGTCCTGGGCCGTTCCAGGTGCGGGCCTCGGCAACCGGGCACACAGCGCCGGGAGCAGCTTCCGGCAGGCGCAATGGAGGTGCGATGAAAGCCGTAGCGGACGCCGTAGCGGACGTGACCGGCGTGGGTTCGCCGTCGCAGGCCGCGACACCGAGCAGTAGCGCCACGACGACGGGCGCCCGGCCTTTGCTCACCATACACGCAGTATCGACCCGGGACAGCTCCGGCGCAGCCCGGCCACGGGCGGCCCTTCACGATTCGGCCAATCCGCTTCGTGGTCAGCGACGGCGGCGTTTCCTCCGCTGCCGGCCGGCGTGATGCGGCCGCTGTTGCGGGACCGGTGGCGGCATCCGACTGCCGCCGCCGATCGCGACCCGAGAGCCGCCGCCGGTCGCGGCTCGAGAGCCACCGCCGGTCGCGACCCGAAGGCCGCTTCAGCCGAGGCCGAAGCGAACAGGGTCCTGGCGCGACCCGGTCGGCGGGTGGGCGCCTCAGCGGAGGCGTGATTCGTGGAGGTGGTGAAGGGCTTCGGTGAGGTCGGCGAAGGTGGCGGCGGGAAGCAGCCGGTCGCAGAACGGGAGGGCGGCGGCCATTCCCCCGACACGTGGAGTGAAACCGGCGGCGCCGGCGCGGGGGTTCAGCCAGAGGATGCGGTGAGCTCGGCGGCGCAGGCGGGTCATCGCGGTGGTCATCGCTTCCGGCGGGTCGCTGTCCCAGCCGTCCGAGGCGATGATGACGACTCCACCGCGGACCGCTTCGCCGTGGTGGGAGTCGAGGAGGGCGGCGAGGTTCGAGGCGATCCGGGTGCCGCCGAAACGGTCGTCGACGGCGGTGCCGGCCTGGTCGACGGCCTCGCGCGGGGAGGTGTGACGCAGTTGGACGGTGAGTCTGGTCAGGCGGGTGGCGAAAGCGAACACCTCGGCGTCCGCGACCGTCGCGAACGCCCGCATGAGCTGGAGATAGGCGGCGGCCTGGGCGCGCATCGACTCGCTGACGTCGCACAGCATCACGACCCGGCGAGGTCGCGGCACCGGGCGTTCGCGGACCACGGTGATCGCCTCCCAGCCGGTGCGGCGGGCCCGGGCGATGGTGGCGCGCAAAGCCACCCGGCGGCCGGCCGGGTCGGCCCGGTGACGGCGTCCACGGCGCTGGGGCCAGTCGGTGAGGGCGGCCCGCAACGCCGCTCCAAGCGCCTCGGTCTGGGGCGGGTCGAGATCCTCGAACGGGACCGCGGCGAGAGCGGCAAGAGTGCTCGGGCGCAGCTCGGGAAGATCAAGGCCGTCGTCGCCGGACTCGTCGCCGGCCGCCACGACGGCCGGCAGGGTGGCCCAGGGCAGGCCGTCGCCCCCGGCAGTGGCCTCGCCGCCGGTTCCCGGGACGGCGACGTGGACGGCGTTGTCACGGTTTCTCGGGGGCACCGCCGAACGGCTCAACGGAAGTGGTGGGGTGTCGTCGAATACGGTGGTGAACACCCGGTCGAAGACGGCGAGGTCGTCGTGGCGGCGGACCAGCGACACCCGGGCCGTCCAGTAGAGGACGGTCCGGGACGTCGGAGGGCTGGCGGCCAGCGCACGGACCAGGTCGTCGGTCTCGGTGATGCCGACCCGCAGGCCGGCGCGGCGCAGACGGGCCACGAACGCGACGGCGAACGCAGCCCGGTCCGTGCCGCGCAGCAGGACCGGGGCGGGTTCAGCCGCGGGCAACGAACCAGACGATCACCGCGACGACCACGACAGCGCCGACAGCCACCGGGATCACCCGCTTGTAGATCGAACTGCCGGCGACGGCGAGCAGGTCGATCGCCTCCGGTTCGGCGGTCTGGACGGAAGCCGCAGCGGCAGACGGGCCGGTCGCCGCGTCGGAGGACCTCGCCGGCTCAGAGGAAGCGGGAGGCGTGGCCGGCTCAGAGGACGCGGAGGACGTGGTGGTGGAGGCCGCCGGTGTGGCGGATGCGTCGACGGAGGCCGCAGCGGTGGCAGCGGAAGTAGAGGCAGCGGGCGCGTCGGCGGCGTCATTCTCCGGCGAGGCAGAAACGGCAGGCGCGGAAGCGGCAGCGGCAGGCGCGGAACCGGTAGCAGGCGCGGCGGGCGCGGCGTCGGTGGCCAGCTTGGACTCCAGGTTGGTTACGAACTGGGTCAGGAGCTTCGACGAAACCTCCTTGATCATGCCGCTGCCGAACTGGGCCAATTTGCCGCTGATCTTCAGGTCGGTGTCGACTGAGACCTTTGTGCTGGTCGGGGTCTCGGCGGTCAGGGCGGCGCTCACCGTCGCCGAGGCGTTTCCGGCGGAGCGGGCGTCCCGGCCCTTGGCGTCGATCACGGCTCGGTAGGCTTCGTCGTCCTTGGCGGTGAACTGGGCCGTTCCGGCGAAGTCGGAGATCACCGGGCCCACCTTGACCTTCACCTTGCCCTTGTAGACCTCGCCCTCGACGCCGGTGAGCTGGGCGCCGGGCATGCAGGGGGCGATGCCCTCGAGGTCGGTGAGGACCTTCCAGGCCTGGTCGATCGGGATCTGCACGGTGAACTCGTTGGTGATCTTCATTGCGGGTTCTCCTGAGAAACGGCGGGGACGGCCGCGGCGATCGTCTGGCGGTCGTCGGGGGTCTTGGCGATGGTGCCGAGGGTGCGCAGCGTGTCGGCGGCGACGAGTTCGGTGGCGCCCAGGGCGGCCAGCGCGGACACCCAGTCGATGGTCTCGGCCAGGCCGGGCGCCTTGTCCAGGTCGAGGGCACGGACCCGGCCGATGAACTCGGTGGCGTCGCGGATCAGTGGCGCCGACGCCTCCGGAACGGCCCGGCGCACGATGGCGGCGGCCTGGGCCGGGGGCGGGAAGTCGATCCAGTGGTAGAGGCAACGGCGGCGCAGGGCGTCGTGCAGGTCGCGGCTGCGGTTGGAGGTCAGGACCACGACCGGGGGCCGGGTGGCGGCGAAGGTGCCGAGTTCCGGAACGGTGACGGCGGCCTCGCCGAGGAACTCGAAGAGCAGCGCTTCGAACTCGTCGTCGGCCCGGTCGATCTCGTCGATCAACAGCACCGGCGGGGTGGGCCCGTCATAGCGGACAGCCCGCAGGATCGGCCGTTCCAGCAGGAACTCGTCGGTGAACAGGGAGGCGTCGCCGGTGGCCTGACCGAGCCGGATGTGCAGGAGTTGCCGCTGGTAGTTCCACTCGTAGAGGGCTTCACCGGCGGTCAGGCCCTCATAACACTGCAAGCGGATGAACGGCGTGTCCAGGGCCTGGGCCAGGGCTTTCGCGGCGGCGGTCTTGCCGACTCCGGGCTCACCCTCGAGGAGGAGTGGCTTGCCGAGGCGCAGGGCCAGGAAGACGGCCATGGCCAGGCCCTCGTCGGCCAGGTAGTCGACGGCGTCCAGACGCTGGACGACCTCTTCAGGATTCTTCATTCGCCAGTAGCCGCTCGTAGTCTTCCGGGGTGTCCACGTCGACCGGCACGGTACCGGCGGTGGCGATCTCGGTCACCTGGTGCCGGCCCGAGTGCAGGAGCTTCCACACCGCTTTGTCGCCGTGCAGGGTGGAGAGGTCGTCGTACACCTGGTGGTGGAAGACGAACGGATGCCCGAGGCCGTCGGCGTACCGGCACACCCCGATCGGTGCGTCGACGAGGGCGACCCGCCGCACGTCGAACGGTGACACCAGCGGCTGGTCACCGAGCAGCAGGACGAGCCGGTCGGTGTCGATGTGCGGGATCGCGGTCCGGATCGACGACCCGCATCCGTCCTGGTAGGCAGGGTTTTCGACAACCCGTACGCCGGAAAGGTCGACGTTGGCGCGGATCTCCGCGGCCGAACCGCCCAGGGTGACCACCAGATCGTCGAGCTGGCAGGACCGGGCCATGTCCAGCGTGGCGTCGAGCAGGGTGCGGCCGCGGAACGGCAGCAGTTGCTTGGCCTCGCCGAGCCGCCGCGAACCGCCCGCGGCGAGCACCAGGCCCGTCACGCTCATGAGTTCCGGCCGCGCGTGTGCTTCTTCAGGCAGCCGGGGCAGCAGTACCAGAAGTCCTGGCCGTCGACGACGGCGTGGTGGGTGTCGGCGCCGATGACGACGGTCATGCCGCAGATCGGGTCGATCGCGGTGGCGGCGGGCGTGAACGTGGCCGGCCCGACGGGCAGGGTCGGGCCGGCCACGAACTCTGGTTCGGCCTGGGCGAAGGCCGCGGCCTCGGCATGCGAGGACGGCGACGAGACCGGGACCGAAGCCGGAGAGGAGGCGGCGGGTGCGGCCTTCAGCGATGCGGTCCGCATCTCGCGGACGATCTCCGCCAGGACCGACAGAGCGATCTCCTTGGGGGTACGGGCACCGATGTCGATCCCGGCGTGCGGGCGTATCCGGGCGCGCTCGTCCACGGTCAGGCCCATGGCGTCGAGCAGGATGGCCGAGCGCGTGTGGCTGGCGACCAAGGCGATCAGGCCGACCCCGGTGTCGAGCGCGGTCCGGATGGCACGTTCCTCGTCCCGGCCGAGCCCTGCCACGACGACCGCCGTGACCCCTTCGGGTGACGAGGCGGAGATCACCTCGAAGTCGAGGAACCCGGCGAGGTCGGCCACGGCCCGGGCGATCGGGCTCTCCCCCGCGACCGCCACGAGGGGTTTCGGCAGCACCGGCCGGAGGAAGATCTCGATCGCCCCGCCGGAGTGGCAGGGGTTGACGACGACGAGCGCGCCGGGCGTCTCGGGGAACTCCGCGGAGTCCTCGGGCAGCACCCGCAGCAGCATGGAGTTGCCGTCACGCAGCGTCTCCATGGCGGCGGCACGCACCGACGTCTCGGCGCAGACCCCGCCGACGAAGCCCTCGATGGACCCGTCGGCGAGGATGACCGCGTCGTCGCCGGCCCGGGCGGAGGTGGGTTCCTGCGCCCGGACCACGGTGGCGTGCACGAAGGGGCAACGCGCGGCGGTGAGTTCGCGCGCCCGCTCGGCGGTGCTCGTCGTCATCTTGTGCTCCCGTTGGTTCAGATCGGCGGGGTGGCCTGGCCGCGCATGGCGTCCCACACCCGGCTGGGGGTGAGTGGCATGTCGGCGTGCCGGATCCCGAACGGCTTGAGCGCGTCGACGACCGCGTTGACGATCGCCGGCGGGGAGCCGACGGTCGCGGATTCGCCGATGCCCTTGGCGCCGATCGGGTGGTGCGGCGACGGGGTGACCGTGTAGCCGGTCTCCCAGTCGGGCACCTCCAGCGCGGTGGGGATCAGGTAGTCCATCAGCGAGGCGCCGAGGCAGTTGCCGTCCTCGTCGAAGGAGATCATCTCCATCAGGGCCATGCCGACGCCGTCGGTGAGGCCGCCGTGCACCTGCCCCTCGATGATCATCGGGTTGATCCGGGTGCCGCAGTCGTCGACCGCGATGAAGCGGCGGACCTTGACCTCGGCGGTGCCCGGGTCGATGTCGACGACGCAGATGTACGCCCCGTGCGGGTAGGTCAGGTTCGACGGGTTGTAGCAGATCTGCGCTTCGAGGCCACCTTCGACGCCGTCCGGCAGGTCGCCCGCGCCGTGTGCCCGGAACGCGATCTCCTGGATCGTCACCGAACGGCCGGGGTCGCCCTTGACCTGGAAGGCGCCCTTGACCCAGTCGAGGTCGGCGACCGACACCTCGAGCATGCCCGAGGCGATCAGTCGGGCCTTGTCGCGCACCTTTCGGGCGACCAGAGCGGCAGCCGCACCGGAGACCGGTGTGGACCGGCTCCCGTAGGTACCCAGACCGAACGGCGTGTTGTCGGTGTCGCCGTGCAGAACGTCGATGTCGGCCGGCGGAATGCCCAGCTCCTCGGCGATGATCTGCGCGAACGTGGTCTCATGGCCCTGCCCCTGGGTCTTCACCGAGAGCCGTACGACGGCCTTGCCGGTCGGGTGGACCCGCAGCTCGCAGCCGTCGGCCATGCCCAGGCCGAGGATGTCCATGTTCTTCCGCGGGCCGGCGCCGACCGCCTCGGTGAAGAACGCGATGCCGATGCCCATCAGCTCGCCCTTGGCCCGCTTGAGTTCCTGCTCCTTGCGCAGTTCCTCGTAGCCGGCCATCTCCATGGCGAGGCGCATGGTGGGCTCGTAGTCGCCGGAGTCGTACACCCAGCCGGTCTTGGTGGTGTACGGGAACTGCTCGGGCTGGATGAAGTTCTTCAGCCGCAGCTCGGCCGGGTCCATCCGCAGCTCGTAGGCGAGCGCGTCGACGATCCGCTCGACCAGGTAGACGGCCTCGGTGATACGGAACGAGCAGGCGTACGCGACACCGCCGGGCGCCTTGTTGGTGTAGACGGCGGTCATCTTGCAGTGCGCCGCCTGGAGGTCGTAACTGCCGGTGAACACGCCGAAGAAGCCGGCCGGGTACTTCACCGGGGCGGCCGTGCCGTTGAAGGCGCCGTGGTCGGCCAGCACGTTCGTACGGATGGCGAGGATCTTGCCCTCGCTCGTCGCGGCGATCTCCGCACGCATGATGTAGTCACGCGCGAAACCGGTGCTGATCAGGTTCTCCGACCGGTCCTCCATCCACTTCACCGGTTTGCCGGTGACGATGGAGCCGACGATCGAGTGGACGTAACCGGGGTAGATCGGCACCTTGTTGCCGAAGCCGCCGCCGATGTCCGGCGCGATCACCTGGATCTTGTGTTCGGGCAGGCCGGCGACGATCGCGTAGAGGGTGCGGTGCGCGTGCGGGGCCTGGGTGGTGGACCAGAGCCGCAGTTTGCCCTCGACCGGGTCGAAGTCGGCGACCGAGCCGCACGTCTCCATCGGGGCCGGGTGGACCCGCGGGTAGACGATGTCCTCCTTGACGATCACGTCCGCCGAGGCGAAGACCCGGTTGGTCTCCTCCTCGTCACCGGTCTCCCAGTCGAAGACGTGGTTGTTCGTCTTGCCTTCGAGGTCGGTACGGATGACCGGGGCGTCCGGGTCGAGAGCCTTGCGCACGTCGACGACCGGGTCGAGGACGTCGTACTCGACATCGATCAGTTCGAGGGCGTCGCGGGCCTGGTAGCGGTCCTCGGCGACGACGAACGCCACCTCCTGGCCCTGGAAGCGCACCTTGTCGGTGGCCAGCACGGCCTGCACGTCGTTGGAGAGCGTCGGCATCCAGGCCAGGCCGAGTCCCTTGAGGGTCTCGCCGGTGACGACCGCCTTCACCCCGGGCGACGCCTCGGCCGCGCTGGTGTCGATGCTGACGATGTTGGCGTGCGCGAACGGCGAGCGCAGGATCGCCAGGTGCAGCATGCCCGGCAGCTGCACGTCGTCGACGAACCGGCCCCGGCCGCGGAGCAGGCGCGCGTCCTCCTTGCGCAGCATCCGGCCGAACCCGACCGGCTTCTGGTCGTTGTCCTCGAACTCGGTGAGCTTCGCCTGTGAAGGCTCGTGGACGGTGGTCATGCCTGTACCGCCTCTTCGGTAGCGACAGCGGAGGCCTCGTGCACCGCGGCCCAGCGGACCGAGCGGATGATCGAGGAGTAGCCCGTGCAACGGCAGATCTGGCCGGAGATGGCCTCGCGGATCTCGCCCTCGGTCGGGTCCGGGTTCTTGTCGAGCAGCGCCCGGCAGGTCATCAGCATGCCCGGCGTGCAGAACCCGCACTGCAGGCCGTGGCACTGCCGGAAGCCCTCCTGGATGGGGTCCAGTTCGGCGCCGTTGGCGAGGCCTTCGACGGTACGGACCTCGTGGCCCCCCGCCATGGCGGCCAGCACGGTGCACGACTTGACGGGCTCGCCGTCCAGCCACACCACACACACGCCGCAGTTGCTGGTGTCGCAGCCCCAGTGGGTGCCGGTCAGGCCGAGCACGTCCCGCAGGAAGTGCACGAGCAGCATGCGGCCTTCGATTTCACGGGTGTACTCGGTCCCGTTCACCGTCATGGTGACCTGCATGGTCAGCCCCTCGCCCGTTCCACGGCCCGGCGAAGCGTGCGCCGGGTCAGCTCGTCCGCCAGGTGGCGCTTGTAGTCCGCGCTGCCGCGGGTGTCGGTGGCCGGGTCGCAGCTGCGTGCCGCGATCGCGCCGGCCAGCTCGTACAGGCTCTCGTCGGGCTCGTGCCCGCGCAGCGCCGCCGAGATCTCCGGGATGCCTGTGGTGTTGGGGCCGACCGCGGCCAGGCCCACCCGGGCGTCGACGATCCGGCCCTGGTCCAGCCACACCGCGGCGCCCGCGGACACCACGGCCCAGTCGCCGGCCCGGCGCTCGACCTTGGCGTACGCGCTGCCGGCCTTGAAGCTCTTCCGGGGAATCCGGATCTCGGTGAGGATCTCGTTGTCCTCGACGGCCGTCTCGTACGGCCCGACGTGGAACTCCTCCATGGTGACGACCCGCTCCGAGCCGCCCGGGCCGCGGATGACGCAGCTCGCGTCGAGGGTCGTGCACACCGCCGACAGGTCTTCCGACGGGTCCGCCTGGCAGAGCGAGCCGCCCAGCGTGCCACGGTTGCGCACGATCGGGTCGGCGATCACCTTCTCGGCGTCCCGGAAGATCGGGAACACTCCGGCCAGGACGTCCGACTCGAGAAGTTCCCGATGCCGGGTCATGGCCCCGATCCGCACCTCGTCGTCGCTGAGCCTGATGTAGCCGAGCTCGGCGTGCAGATCGTTGATGTCGATGAGATATTCGAAATTGGCGAGCCGGAGCTTCATCATCGGCAGCAGGCTGTGGCCACCGGCCACCAACCGCGCTGAGCTGCCCAGACGCTCCAACAGTCCGATGGCTTGATCCACGCTCGTGGCACGTTCGTACTCGAACGGAGCCGGCACCTGCATCCTGCACCTCCCGTGAAGTCGCGCAGACCCTCCCGCCGTCGGCATCCAATGTCAACAGCGACCTAAGCGATGTCTTAACTCACCGTTGACGATCCCGATGCTGATCACGGATGGTGCTGGGATGCGCGAGATCGTGGACGGCCTGCTGGCCTGGCGCGCCGCCGGCATCCCCTTCGCCGTGGCGACGGTGGTGCACACCTGGCGTTCGGCGCCTCGCCGGCCGGGCGCGGCGATGGCCGTCAACGAGCACGGCGAGGTCATCGGCAGTGTCTCCGGCGGCTGCGTCGAAGGCGCCGTCTATGCGGCCGCGCAGGAGGTGATCCAAACCGGCAAGGCCCAGACACATACGTACGGGGTGAGCGACGGCGATGCGCTCGAAGTCGGCCTGACCTGCGGCGGAACCATCGAGATCATGGTCCGGCCGTCGTCGGACCTGCCGCTGATCGATCGCGTGCTCTCGGACATCTCGGCGGGCCGCCCGGTCGCCACCGTCTCCCTGCCGGATGCGCAGCTCGTCGTCTGGCCGGACCGGATCGAGGGCACCCTCGGCGACGACGAACTGGACCGGATCGCCGGCGAGCAGGCCCGCGGGCTGCTCGCGCACGGCCGCAGCGCGATCGTCACCGCCTGCGAGCGTGAGGTGTTCGTGCAGTCCTGGGCCGCCCCGGCCCGCATGATCGTGTTCGGGGCGATCGACTTCGCGGCCGCCGTCGCCCGGATCGGGAAGTTCCTCGGCTACCAGGTGACCGTCTGCGACGCGCGCGGGGTCTTCGCCACGCCGGCCCGGTTCCCGGAGGCGGACGAGGTGGTGGTCGAGTGGCCGCATCGCTACCTCTCCTCGACGGTTGTCGACGAGCGGACCGTACTGTGCGTGCTCACCCACGACCCGAAGTTCGACATCCCGCTGCTCGAGGTGGCCCTGCGGACGCCGGCCCGCTACATCGGCGCGATGGGCAGCCGCCGCACCTGCGAGGACCGGATCAGCCGGCTCCGCGAGGCGGGTGTCGGCGAGGAGGCGCTGTCCCGGCTGCGCGCGCCGATCGGGCTGGACCTGGGCGCCCGCACCCCGGAGGAGACCGCGGTGGCCATCGCGGCCGAGATCGTCGCGCTGTCCTGGGGCGGCTCGGGCGCCCCGCTCACCGACCTGACCGCGCCGATCCACGGAACGGCCTGACGGCGACGAGACGGCCGCGGCGGAGCCGGGCGGACACGGCCCCGGCCGGATCAGACGGCCCACGGCCGCGGCTGAATCAAGCGGCCCACGGCCCCCGGCGGTCGTGGTCGGCGAGGATCTCGTTGATCACCCGCTCCTGCTCGGCGGCGCCGGCCCGGTCGTCCTTCTCGATCGCGCCGACCAGGACCAGCATCGCCTTCCACAGCGCCCAGCCACGGGCGCGGGCCCACGTCCCCTCGTCCTGATCGACCGCCCGCCGGAACTCCGCGCGGGCCGGACCGTGGAACATGGTCCACGCGATCACCAGGTCACAGGCCGGATCGCCGACGCCGGACGTGCCGAAGTCGAGCACCGCGGCCAGTTCACCGTCGACGACCAGCAGGTTTCCGGCCGCGATGTCGCCGTGGAACCACACCGGGTCGCCGCGGTGCTCCAGCACGAGCGCGGCGCCCCACGCCTCGGCCGCGCGGGCGGTGTCGATCCGGCCGTCGAGCAGCCGCAGGCAGTGGCGGGTCTCGTCGTCGTAGAAGACCGGCGGGGCGCCCCGGTGCCAGCTGTGGTCGCCGGCGGCCGGGCCGCCGCCGGTGTCGCAGCGCTGCAGCGCCCGGATGAATCCGGCCACCGACGCCGCAAATCGGTCCAGGTCCGCGATCGGCGCCCGGAGGGCGGTCTCTCCCGGCAGCCAACCCCGGACCGACCAGGGGTACGGATACCCGCCCCCGGGTTCTCCGGAGGCCAGGATCGGCGGCACCGGGACCGGCAGGTGCGGCGCCAGCCGGGGCAGCCAGGTGTTCTCCTTGGCGACCGCGGGCACGTAGCCGGGCGCCGTCGGCAGCCGGACGGTCATGTCGTCGCCGAGCCGGTAGGTGCGGTTGTCCCACCCGTCCACCTCGACCGGGGTCACCGGGAGCCCGGCCCACTCCGGGAACTGTGCCTCGATCAGCCGTCTCACCAGCGCCGCGTCGATTCCGGCGCGCCCGTCCGCGAAGGTCATCCGATTCCTTCCGTGGATACTTCGGCCTTCAGGCCGGGGAGGAAACGGAATGCCCTGCGGAGCAGGGCAGGGATAGCCGGTTCGCCGTCCAGGCGGACCGCCGGCAGGGCAGCGACCCCGGCGGGCAGGCGCTCGTACGGGTGTTCTATCCTCTGTGGATGGTTGCGACGATGGAGCGGGGGTACCGGTACCGCTTCTATCCCACCCGCACCCAGGCTGAGCTGCTGACGAAGACGTTCGGGTGTGTGCGGCTGGTCTACAACCTGGGGTTGCAGGCCCGCCGTGACGCCTGGGAGCAGCGGCAGGAGACACTCGGCTACCCGGCGACGTCGGCCCTGTTGACCGGCTGGAAGAAGACGCCTGAGTTCGCGTTTTTGAACGAGGTGTCGTGTGTGCCGTTGCAGCAGACCTTGCGGCATCTCGACACCGCCTACAGCAAGTTTTTCAACGGTGAGGCGCGGTTTCCGCGGTTCAAGTCGCGGAAGCGGTCGCGGCGGTCGGCGGAGTTCACCAGCAGTGCTTTCACGTTTCGTGATGGTGAGTTGCGGCTGGCGAAGCTGATGGAGACACCGCTGGCGGTGGTGTGGTCGCGGCCGTTGCCCGACGGCGCGGTGCCGAAGACAGCGACGGTGTCGCAGGACCGGGCCGGCCGCTGGTTCGTGTCCCTGCGTATCGAAGCACCCGTCGCCACCGCCCCGCCCACCACGAAGATGGTCGGGATCGACGCCGGCATCAACCGGCTGCTGACCCTGTCCGACGGCGATCCGGTCGACAACCCCCGGCAGGAGCACCGGGAGCGTGCCGCCCTGGCGCGGGCGCAGCGGAGCCTGGCGCGCAAGGAGAAAGACTCCCGGAATCGGGAGAAGGCCCGGGTGAGGGTGGCGCGGGTGCACGCCCGGGTTGCTGACCGGCGCAGGGATGTGTGGCATCAGGTGACGACTCGGCTCGTGCGCGAAAATCAAGTGCTCGTGATCGAGGACCTCGCCGTGAACAACATGCTCAAGAACCGGCGGCTGGCGCGGGCGATCAGCGACGCGTCCTGGCGCATGTTCCGCACCCTGCTCGAATACAAGGCGCGCGAGTACGGGCGGACGCTGATCGCGGTGCCACGCTGGTATCCGTCGACCCGGTTGTGTTCGGCGTGTGGGGTGCGGGCGGAAAAGATGAGCCTGTCGGTCCGGGAGTGGACCTGCACCGGCTGTGGGACGCAGCATGACCGGGACGTGAACGCGGCCCACAATATTTTGGCCGCCGGGCTGGCGGTCACGGCCTGTGGAGCTGACAGAGGACCTCAACGGGGAACCACCTCCCGGGCGGGCAGTCGGCGATGAAACAGGAAACACTCTGGGGCGACCCAGTGGAATCCCCGTCCCTTCATGGCAGGGAGATGTCAACCCCGCAACGTGTCCGGAGTGGGCACCTCGTCAAACCTGTTCGCCGCCCACCAGCTGACGATCCGGTCCACCACCGGGCCGGGGCGGCGGGCCCAGCCGATGTGGTCGTTGCTGGCCCCGGCGGGCACGTCGGTGTGCCGGTAGTGCCAGAGCGTCACCGCCTCCACGGCGAACAGGCGCGCCGCGAAACTGCGGACCGGCTTCTCCGGAGCTAGCCGGTCCCCTTCGAGGGCGACGACCAGCGCCGGGGTACGGATCGGCGCCGGCGACGGAACCGGCGAGGCGCCACCGGACCGAGCCGGAGCGCCACCAGGCCGGGCCGGAGTACCGCTGGACCGGGCCGGAGTACCGCTGGACCGGGCCGGAGTACCGCCGGACCGGGCCGGAGCGCCACCGGACCGGGCCGGGGACGGGAACGGGGTGCGGCCGGTCAGGGCCATCCGGGCCCACTCGCGCATCTGGGTGCGGGCGCCGGGGCCGCCGAAAGCGGGTTTCGGCAGGAACCCGCAGAGGGCGGTCAGCGCCGGGATGATCACGCCGGCCTGGATCAGGAGCGGCAGCCCGGCCAGCGGGTAGTCCCGGTGATGGGGCAGGGCGCCACCGACCGAGACCAGGCCGTCGGCGGGCGGGTGGTTGAGCTGGTGCCCGGCGGAGAGCTGCGCCCCGAGGCTGTGGCCGAGCAGGATCACCGGGCGGTCCGGGGACTCGGCGCGGGCGACGGCGACCGCCTCGGCGATGACCTCGATCTCGTCATGGTAGGACCAGTCGTGTCCACGGGAGGCGGCCGGCTGATCGGGCTCGAACCCGCGCCGCGGCAGCGCCCGGGCCGACCAGCCGCGGGCCTCGAACGCCTCGACGAGCGGCCGGTAGTACCGGGAGCCGATGCCCATCGCGGACGACACAAGGACGAGTGGGGCAGGCTGCGACATATCGATCCTCAGCTGTGATCACCGGCCGGTAGACAGCACTCTTCGGGCCGGAGAGGAGGCCCGCCAAGGGGATATGGCGCAGATCACCCGCGTTTCATGAGGCGGCCGACCGCGGCCATCAGCTCGGAGGCCATCTCGTCGGCGCGGCCCTCCTTGGCGCCCTCGTGCATGCAGTGCCGGGCATGGCCGTCCATCAGGCCGAGCGCCACCTTGTCGAGGGCGGCCTGGATCGCCGAGATCTGGGTGAGGATGTCGATGCAGTAGCGGTCCTCGTCGACCATCCGCTCGATGCCGCGCACCTGGCCCTCGATGCGGCGCAGCCGCGACTGCAGATTGTCCTTGGTCGCCGTGTATCCGCGGGTCGGGGCGGGGTTGGTCATGACGCCCATGCTACTACCGCCCGACGGGTACCCCTACCGGGTATGTGTATGGTGGGGGAAAGCGAACCAGCGTGGCGACCGGTGGCTCGATTCGGGCCACACGTCACCACGCGAACGGAGGGAGACGCCATGCAGACCACGACCTACCCCGTCACCGGCATGACCTGCGGGCACTGCGCGACCTCGGTCACCACCGAGGTCTCCGCCATCCCGGGCGTCAGCGACGTCACGGTCGACCTCGCGGGCGGCACGGTCACCTTCAGCTCGGCCGAGCCGGTCGACCGGGAGGCCGTCCGGGCCGCCGTGGACGAGGCGGGGTACGAGCTGGGTGACGCGTCGTGACAGCGCCCGGCGCTTCACCACTCGGCGAGGTGGATGCGTCATGAACACCACTGGCAGGCTCACGGCGTACGGCATCGGATTGGTCTTGATCTTCGGCGTGGCAGCCGGCGCGGGTCGCGTCATCGGCCCGGACCAGACGCCTGCGCCGGCGTCCGCACACGGCGAGGCCCACGCCGAGCCCGCCGCCGAGAGTGGCCGGCAGCGCGTGCCGGGTGGGTTGCAGATCGCGCAGGACGGCTTCCGGCTGAGCACGGTGACCACGCGGCTGTCGACCGGCGGCGCGCAGCCGTTCCGGTTCCAGGTGCTGGCGGCGGACGGGACGGCCGTCACCGAGTACACCGAGAACCACGAGAAGGACCTGCATCTGATCGTGGTCCGGCGGGACATGTCCGGATATCAGCATGTGCATCCGGTGCTCGGCGCGGACGGGACCTGGGAGGTTCCGCTGCGGGTGGAGACCCCCGGGCAGTATCGGGTGCTCGCCGATTTCCAGCCGGGCGGCGCCGCCTCGTCGCTGACGCTGGGGGTCGACGTGCCGGCGCCCGGCGACTATCAGCCGGTGGCGCTGCCGCAGCCGGCGGCCACTGCTTCGGTGGACGGGTACACGGTGATGCTCGACGGCGACCTGGCGAGTGGCGCTCTCGGGTTCTCGGTGAGCCGGGGCGGGCAGCCGGTCACCGACCTGGAGCCCTACCTCGGGGCCCGCGGGCATCTCGTGGTGCTGCGCGAGGGTGACCTCGCCTACCTGCACGTGCATCCGACCAGCGAGACCGCGCTGGCCTTCGCGGCCGAGGTCCCGTCGCCTGGGGCCTACCGTCTCTACCTGGACTTCCAGCACGCTGGAAAGGTGCGCACCGCCGAGTTCACTCTCACCACCGCCGGGGTCTCGCTGCCGGCTGCCCCGACCGGGCACGACGCCGATGGGCATACCCATGATTGACATCGCACCCCAGCGGATCGAGCTGGAGATCGGCGGCATGACCTGCGCGTCGTGCGCCTCGCGGATCGAGAAGAAGCTCAACCGCATGGACGGCGTGACGGCGACCGTCAACTACGCCACCGAGAAGGCGACGGCCACGGTCGGCGGCGGGGTGACCGCGGCCGACCTGATCGCGACCGTCGAGAAGACCGGCTACACCGCCAGGCTTCCGGACCGGACGCCGGAGCCGGAGGTCGTGGTGAGTGACCCGCTGCGGACCAGGCTCATCACGAGCGTCGTCCTCAGCGTCCCGGTCATCCTCCTCGCCATGGTGCCGGCCTGGCAGTTCACCTACTGGCAGTGGGCGTCGCTGGCCCTGGCCGCCCCGGTCGTCGTCTACGGTGGCTGGCCGTTCCACCGGGCCGCCGCGGTCAACCTGCGGCACGGCGCCGCCACCATGGACACCCTGGTCTCGCTCGGGACGATCGCGGCGTTCGGCTGGTCGCTGTGGGCGCTGTTCCTCGGCACCGCGGGCGTTCCGGGCATGACCCACCCGTTCACCCTGGAGATCAGCCGCACCGACGGGTCCGGCGCCATCTACCTGGAGGCGGCCGCCGGGGTGACGATGTTCCTCCTGGCCGGGCGCTACTTCGAGGCCCGGTCCAAGCGCCGCGCCGGTGACGCTCTGCGCGCGCTGCTGGAGCTCGGCGCCAAGGACGTGGCGGTCCTGCGTGACGGCCGGGAGCTGCGCGTCCCGGTCGACCAGCTGGCCGTCGGCGACCGGTTCACGGTCCGGCCGGGCGAGAAGATCGCCACCGACGGTGTCGTCGAGGAGGGCTCGTCGGCGGTCGACCGTTCGCTGCTGACCGGTGAGAGCGTCCCGGTCGAGGTCGGCCCGGGCGGCGACGTCACCGGCGGCACGGTCAACGCGGGCGGGCGGCTGGTGGTCCGTGCGACCCGGGTCGGCGCCGGCACGCAGCTGGCGCAGATGGCCCGCCTGGTCGAACAGGCGCAGACCGGCAAGGCCGAGGTGCAGCGCCTCGCCGACCGGATCTCCGGTGTGTTCGTGCCGATCGTGATCGCCCTCGCGATCGCCACCCTCGGCTGGTGGTGGGGCACCGGCGCCGGCTGGACCGCCGCGTTCACCGCCGCCGTCGCCGTGCTGATCATCGCCTGCCCGTGTGCGCTCGGCCTGGCTACCCCGACCGCGCTGCTGGTCGGGACCGGCCGGGGCGCCCAGCTCGGCATCCTGATCAAGGGGCCGGAGGCGCTCGAATCGACCCGTCGCGTGGACACCGTCGTCCTCGACAAGACCGGCACGGTGACCTCCGGCGCGATGACGCTGGTCGACGTCTTCCCGGCCGGTGACGACGAGTTGCTGCGGCTCACCGCGTCGCTGGAGGCCGCGTCGGAACACCCGATCGCCCAGGCGATCGCCGCAGCGGCCGGCGATCATCTCCCGGTTCGCGATTTCACCAGCTTCGAGGGCCTGGGCGTACGCGGAACCGTGTCCACCCGGGACGTCACGGCCGGGCGGGCCGCCCTCCTGGAACGTGAAGGCCTGACCGTCTCCCCCGAACTGACCGCGATCATCGAAACGCAGGAACAGGCCGGGCGGACCGTGGTCGTCGCCGGCTGGGACGGCGTGGCCAGGGGTGTCCTGTCGGTCGCCGACACGGTCAAGCCGACGAGCGCCGACGCCGTCGCCGGGTTGACGCGCCTCGGCCTGACCCCGGTCCTGCTGACCGGCGACAACGAGACCGTGGCCCGGGCCGTCGCCGCCGAGGTGGGCATCACCGAGGTGATCGCCGGGGTGCTGCCGGCCGGCAAGGTCGCCGAGGTGAAGCGTCTCCAGGGGCAGGGCCGGGTGGTCGCGATGGTCGGCGACGGGGTGAACGACGCCGCCGCCCTGGCCCAGGCCGACCTCGGACTGGCCATGGGCACCGGCGCCGACGTGGCGATCGAGGCGTCCGACCTGACCCTGGTCCGGGGTGACCTGACCGCCGCGGTCGACGCGATCCGGCTGTCCCGCCGGACGTTGCGGATCATCCGGAGCAACCTGTTCTGGGCGTTCGCCTACAACGTGGCGGCTCTTCCGCTGGCCGCGGCCGGCCTGCTCAACCCGATGATCGCCGGCGCTGCGATGGCCTTCTCCTCGGTCTTCGTGGTGGCCAACAGCCTCCGCCTGCGCCGTTTCCAGCCCGCCCGGACCGCCGGCCGTCGCTGAGCCCGGTATTCGCCCGGCGATGACCGCCGTCAGCGACGGCTCGCGGTCTTCGGACCCGCCGGCCGTCGCTGAGCCGGGTGATCGGTACGCGACAGGCGGCGTCAGCGACGGCTCGCGGTCCGGGTGTCAGTCCGGGGGTGGCTGTCGCTGGCCGGCCAGCCACCCGGCCACCTGCGTCCGTGAGGTGAACCCGAGCTTGCTCAGCAGGTTCTCCACGTGCCCTTCGGCGGTGCGCTGCGCCACCACCAGGCGGGTCGCGATGTCCCGGTTGCTCAGCCCTTCGGCGATCAGCGCGGCGACCTCGCGCTCCCGCCTGGTCAGCCGGAGCCCGGCGGCGACGTCGGTCTCCGGCGCCGGCGTCCGGGCCGGGGCTCGCCCCTCCACCGCCATCACGATCGCGTCGGCGGTGGAGAGCTCGGAGCCGCGCCGGGCGGCGGCCGAGAACGCGGGCGCGCCGAGCCGCGACCGCACCTGCTCCACCACTTCCTCGTGCCAGCTCTGCAGGACCCGGAACGGCGCCAGTGACGTGTGCATCTCCTGCCACATCCGCCGGGACACCCCGAGCAGCGTGGCGGCCCGCTGGTCCCGGTGCTGGTGGGCGGCGATCCAGGCCAGCGACTCGACACCGAGCCCGACGGCGAACTGTTCGCCGTCGACCGCCTTGCCGACCGCCAGGCACTCCTTGGCCGCCGCGGTGGCGCCGGCGTAGTCACCGTCGCGCCAGCGCAGCACGCTCAGCGCCCACAGGCCGAACGACTGCCACCACACCTCGCCGGTGGCCGCGCCCAGATCCTTCGCCGCGATCAGATCCGGGTAGCCGCTGGACGGCCGGCCGGCGAGGCCACGGCACAGCCCGAGGACGATGAGTGTCCACAGTTCGCCGTTGCGGATGTTCAGCTCACGGAACGCGGTGAGGGCCCGTTCCAGCAGCGGCAGCGCCTGCGCGTAGTCGCCGGGCCACAGTTTGAAGACGCCCTCGATCAGCGGCAGGTACGCCCGCTCGGGCGACTCCGGCAGTGTGGCGGCCAGTGCCACCGCGTCGGCGAGCAGCGGCCCGGCCCGCTCGGCGTCACCCTGGATGCCGGCGATCCACGCGGCCACCCGCAGGGCTTTCACCCGGGTCCAGTGCCGGGGCGCCGGCATCGCCAGGGCCCGGTCGAGCCAGTGCCGGCCCTCGGAGAAGTAGCCCCGGACGAACCAGTGGTTCTGCAGGTCGGCGGCGAACCGCAGGGCGGTCTCCGGCGGGCCCTGGGTGGTCGCGTGTTCCAGGGCCACCCTCAGGTTGGCGCGCTCGTGGCGCAGCCGTTCCATCACGGCGGTCTGCTGCGGGCCGACCCAGATCCGGTCGGCGTGCGCGGCCAGGTCGGCGAACCATCGGCAGTGCCGGCGGGCCATCTCGTCGTGCTCCCCGGCGGTGGCCAGCTCGGCCGCGCCGTACTCCCGGGTCACCTCGAGGATCTGGTAGCGGGCGGCGCCGTTCCCGGACCGGATCAGCACCGACTTCTCGACCAGGGAGCCGAGCACGTCGAGGACCGTCTCGACCGGCAGCCGGCCGTCGGCGCAGACCGCCTCGACCGCGTCCAGCTCGAAGCCGCCGGAGAAGACCGACACCCGGGACCAGAGGATGCGCTCGGGTTCGGAGCAGAGGTCCCAGCTCCAGTCGATCAGCGCACGCAGCGTCTGCTGTCGTGGCGGCGCGGTCCGGGCGCCGGTGGTGAGCAGCCGGTACCTGTCGGTCAGGCGGTCCAGGATCTGTTCCAGGGAGAGCACCCGGAGACGGGCCACGGCCAGTTCGATCGCCAGCGGCACACCTTCCAGGGCGCGGCACAGCCGTACGATCGTGGCGCAGTTGTCCTCGGTGACCCGGAAGTCCGGCAGGACCGCGGTGGCCCGATCCACGAAGAGTCCCGCCGACTCGTATTTTTGCAGGTCGCCGGGATTGCAGGCCTCGGTGGGTCCGGGCACCGACAGGGGCTGCACGGAGAGGACGGTCTCGCCGTCGACGCGCAGCGCCTCCCGGCTGGTGGCCAGCACCCGCAGGTCGGGGCAGGACCGCAGCAGCGTCTCGGCCAGCTGGGCGCAGGCGGCGACCAGGTGCTCGCAGTTGTCCAGGATCAGCAGCATCTGCCGGTCGGCCAGGAAACGGGCGAGCCCGGCCGGGTCCAGGCCGGTCATGTCCTCGTGCAGGCCCAGGGTCTCGCCGACGGTGACCGCGACCAGGTCCGGGTCGTGCAGCTCGGCCAGCCCGACGAACCAGATCCCGTCCGGGAAGGCGCGTCGCAGGTCGGCGCCGACCCGCTGGGCGAGCCGGGTCTTGCCGACTCCGCCGGGGCCGGTCAGCGTCACCAGCCGGCTGGTGGACAGCATGCGCCGGATCCCGGTGACCTCCTGCCGCCGGCCGACGAAGCTGGTCAGTTCGGCGGGGAGGTTTCCGGCCGTGCCGCGCGCGGACGTGGCGGTACCCATAGAGGCACGGTAGTGGGTCGGCGGGCCGGATCCGCGTAGTGATCCGGGTAGTTTCCCCGTGTTCAAGCCGGGCCCGGCCGAGCACCATGGGCGGCTGCATGCGTCCTCGATCGGAAAGGAGTCCGGCATGGGCCGCCACGCCGCCGCGCCGAACCGAGCGGCGGACGAGTTCGAGCGGATGGTCGCGCCGCACCTGCCGGCGTTGCACGCCTACGTGCTGCGCAACACCGGCGGTGACGAGACGATCACCGGCCGGGTCCTCGAGGAGACGCTGTTCCGGGCCGCGCGGGAGCCGCGGCGGAACCGTCTGGTCCGGCCGTGGCTGCTGCTGACCGCCCGCAACGTGCTCCGCGGCGACGCGGGCCGGCCCCCGGCGCCGCCCACCACGATCGTCGCGGCGATGCAGGAGCTCACCCCGGCGAACCGGGAGATCATCATGCAGACCTTCTACGGCGGCGCCTCCCTGGAGGACCTGGCGTCCGACCGGGGAGTGCCGATCGCCCGGATCAAGTCGGACCTGTTCTTCGCGATGCACGCCGTGCGGGCCGTGCTGGACCAGCAGGTGACGGACCGGCACGGGGTCCGCTGAACGGCGATCCCGTGCCGGTCGTGCTGTCGGGTCAGTCCAGCACGGCGGTGACCGTGCCGGCGGCGACCGTGCGGTTGCCCTCACGGACCGCGAAACCCATGCCCGCCTCCAGGGCGATCGGCTTGCCCAGGGTGACGGTCACCTCGTCCAGGGTGTCGCCCGGCATCACCAGGTCGAGCCCGCCCAGGTCCATCCCACCCGACACGTCGGTCGTGTGGAAGTAGAACTGGGGCCGGTAGTCGGCCGCGAACGGCGTGTGCCGGCCGCCCTCGGCGCTCGTCAGCGCGTACATCCGCGCCTTGAAGACCTGGTGGGGCCGCACGCTGGACGGCGCGGCAAGGACCTGGCCGCGCTGCACCTGCTCGCGCTTGACCCCGCGGAGCAGGACGGCGGCGTTGTCGCCGGCCTGCGCCGACTCGAGCACCTTGCCGAACGTCTCCAGCCCGGTCGCCACACTCGCGACGGTCGGGCCGAGGCCGACGACCTCGACCGGCTCGCCGGCGCGCAGCATGCCGCGCTCCACCTTGCCGGTGACGACGGTGCCCCGGCCGCTGATCGACAGCACGTTCTCGATCGGCATCAGGAACGGCTCGCCCAGCTCCCGCGGCGGGATCGGCACGTACGAGTCGACCGCGTCGAGGAGCTCGACCACCGACGCCACCCAGCGCGGGTCGCCGTCGAGGGCCTTGAGCG
Organism: Actinoplanes sp. NPDC026670; assembly: GCF_040638175.1. Lineage (NCBI taxonomy): Bacteria > Bacillati > Actinomycetota > Actinomycetes > Micromonosporales > Micromonosporaceae > Actinoplanes > Actinoplanes sp. NPDC026670. Next base: position 39,159 of record NZ_JBEZXU010000063.1, on the reverse strand, counting down.
CGCTGACCCGCACCACCGGCACCTCGTCGCCGGGGAAACCGTAGGCCGACAGCAGCTCACGAACCTCCAGCTCGACCAGGTCGAGCAGCTCCGGGTCGTCGACGGCGTCGCTCTTGTTGAGCGCCACCACCAGGTACGGCACACCGACCCGCCGGGCCAGCAGCACGTGCTCCCGGGTCTGCGGCATCGACCCGTCCTGGGCCGACACGACCAGGATCGCGCCGTCCACCTGCGCCGCGCCGGTGATCATGTTCTTCACGTAGTCGGCGTGGCCGGGCATGTCGACGTGGGCGTAGTGACGGGACGCGGTCTCGTACTCGACGTGGGCGATCGTGATGGTGATGCCGCGCGCGGCCTCCTCCGGGGCCTTGTCGATCCCCTCGAACGCGACGTACCGGTTGGAGGCCGGGTCGCGGTCGGCGAGGACCTTGGTGATCGCGGCGGTCAGGGTCGTCTTGCCGTGGTCGACGTGACCCATCGTGCCGATGTTCAGGTGCGGCTTGTTTCGGACGAACTGGCTCTTGGCCATGGTGGATTTTCCTCACTGGATGCGAGGCAGTTGGGTGACGCGCGGGCCCGATGCCAGCCGGGTCGCGCCAGAACCACGCATGGAGCAGCGACCCCTTCCCTGGGTTCTGCTGCTGGCGGGAAGGGGTCAGATTCGCGAATCGGCACGCACGGGAGCCACCGCGAGGGGCAGCTGCAGACCGGGCGTGAACATGAACAGCACGGTAATCGCCGGTCTTTCCTATCGCGACCGAATTACCGCCAGCAGCCCGTCGGCGAAGGTGCGCCGCCAGTTCACGTAGTCGTGTGATCCGGCGTACTCGGTGTAGTGCAGGTCGTATCCGCGGGCCAGCAGCGCGTCGCGCATCCGCCGGTTGACGGCGACCTGGGTCAGCCCGTTCGGGTCGGGCCGGGTCTCGTCGGCGCCGACGTCCAGATAGAACCGCACGCCGGCCCGCGGCCGGGCGGCCACCTGCGCGGTGAGCCATTCCGGCTCGCCGTCCGGCCCCCACCAGAAGCTGCCGGACTGGCAGATCGCCGCGCCGAACAGCTCCGGCAGTTCGAGCGCCAGATAGGCGGCGGCGAGGCCACCGCGGGAGGCGCCGGCGACGATGTTGCGGCCTCCGGTGGCAGGCATTCCCCATCTGGTACGCGCGAACGGCGCCACTTCGGACCGGAGGAAGTCACGCAGCGCCGGGACAGCGCCGAGCTCGTCGTCGCGCGTCGCGTCCGGGAGGTGCACGAAGATCGCGAGGTGCGGCGGGATCCGCCCGGCGGCGACCAGGTTGTCGAGGGTCTCCGGCACCCGCAGCACCTCGCGCGAGTTGTAGCCGTCGAAGACGACGAGGGCGGGCAGCCCGCTCTCGGGGACACCGGCCGGCCGGTGCAGGACGATGTGCCGGTCCCCGCCGAACGCCGCGCTGTGGATGGTGTGGGTCTCCTGGTGACCGGGGGTGACGCCCGGGCGCCGGCCGGTCCACTGCTCGGGCGGGGCGTCCGGCAGCTCCAGCACCGACGCCCACACGTCCTCGTCGGTCGGGTCCAGCGGGTCGGCCGGGAAGTGCTGGTGTCGCGGGTTGCCCGGGTCGACGTGCGCGGCCCCGCCGCCGGACCGGTCACGGGGCATCGCGTCGCCGTCGCCGTGGGCCAGGTAGTAGACGGTCCGGGTGGCGGCCGGCATCACCTTGGACAGGTGCCAGATGTCGGTGCCGGGCAGGCGGGCCAGATCGTCCCAGACGCCCCAGCAGATCCGGGTCCGGGCGGCGTCGCCGCGCCACAGGAACGTGACCAGGACATGGTCGTCGTCCCACGGCTCGACCACCGGCGTGCCCCCGGCGGTGACCTCTTTCCAGAGACTCGGGTCGGCCGCGAGCCGATCGATGATTCCCACCTCGGCGAGCGTTTCAGCAGGCCCGGGACATGTCAAGACATCGATGGAGCCCCGAGGGCGCGAACCGCTTCGACGAGCCGGCCGGCCGGCATCGGATCGAGCCAGTTGGGCCGGACGTCGGCGAACCGGACCAGGCCGGCGCGGTCGGCGACCACGACCGACGCGAACGGCAGCACCGAGCGGCCGGTGCCGAGCGGTTTGTCGGCGCCAGGGCTGGAGAAGCCGATCCGCAGGGCGTCGATGAGCACGTGCCGCGGGTCGGAGGCGACGAGGAACGGCAGGTCGTCGCGGTGCTTGAGACCGGCGAGGCGGCCGGGGGCCTGCGGGCTGACCGCGACCAGGTGCGCGCCGAGATCGGTGAGGGCCGGCTCCAGCCCGGTGGCGTAGGACCGGAGCAGGTCCTCGCACCAGGGCGAGCCGGCGTAGCGGATGAACACCAGCACGAGGGGGCCGGTGTCGAGGAGCCGGTCGAGGTGGATCGGGCCGAGGTCGACCTCGTAGAGCGGCTGGGCCGGCAGCCGGTCGCCCACCGCCACCATCCGCTTCCAGATCGCGTTGCGGTCGAGCAGCCGCCGGAACGCCTCGTCGTCGACCCGTCGCAGGTCATGCACGGTCGTCATGATGTCTCCAGTCGTCAAGGACACGACCAGCATAACATATCAAACACATAGGAGATATGGGTGACGGGTCCCGCTTGAGACCCGTCACATCTCAGGCGACCGGCCGGCTCACGTCCCAGTGCTCGACGATCAGGCCGTCCTCGAACCGCCAGATGTCGACCACATCCTCGTTCGGCCCCTCGGCGGGAATCAGGGTGTAGTGCGCCACCACGAACTCGGCGTCCGCGATGACGTGCTGGATCTCGATCTCCGCGGTCGCGATCGGTGAGTTGACGATGAACTCGATCCAGGCGTCCCGTCCGGGCGGGGCGCCGACGGTGTGCGACACGAAATCCTCTCGGATGATCTCGCGGAGCACCTCGATCTCCCCGGCCGCGAACCGGCCGAACGCATCGAGGAACCGTCTCTTGTTCTCTTCAGCGGGGTCGATGTCAGTCATGCCCCAACCGTGGCATCGGCACGGTCCGCTGTCGAGGTTCCTAGCATTGATCCGATCGATCCGTGCCCGCTTTGCGAAAGTCTGCCCAGAAGGCCGGGCCGCGTGCGCCCGGATGGGCAATTTACCCCTTCCGGCCCCCACCGGCAGGCGTTTCCCTAGCGCTATCTCCTGCGCTGTCCAACCGGTGAATCGTACGTTTCTTCAAGCGCATGTCACGGGCGGGAGTCTGCCCACAGCGCGCATTTCCGTACCCATTTCCACAAAGCTTTCAGGAGGCACCCGATGCTGAACACGATCGCCGCCGGAACCATGCTGCTCTCCACGCTCGGCGCGCCCGCCGCCGGAATGCATACCGTCGCACCGCCCGACGAGATGACCATCTCAATCGTGTCCGCGAACGGGTCCGGCTGCCCCAAGGGCAGCGCCGTCGTCGAGGTGTCACCGGACAACAAGGCGTTCACCGTCTCGTACAGCAAATTCGTCGCCGAGGTCGGCCCGCAGTCCGGCCCGCTCGACTACCGCAAGCAGTGCCAGATCGCGCTGAACGTGGACATCCCGACCGGCTACACCTACGGGATCGCGCGCGCCGACTATCGCGGATACGCCCGTCTGGAGAAGGGTTCCTGGGCTTCCGAGACGGCGTACTACTACTTCCAGGGCATGTCCAAGACCGGCGTCAGCAAGTACAACTTCGACGGATTCATGGACGACACGTGGCAGGTCACCGACGAGGTCGAGGTGGAGGCGATCACATGGCTGCCGTGCGGCTCCTCGCGTTATCTGAACATCAATACCGAACTCAAGGTCAATCGCGGATCGTCCAACCCGGCCACCACCAGTTTCATCACCATGGATTCGTCCGATCTCAACCTGGACACGATCTACCGGGTTGCCTGGATGGAATGCCCGCACTGATCCTCAACGAGGACGGACCAGTCCGGCGTTGAAGGCGGCGATCACCAGTTGCGCACGATCGCGGGCCGGCAGTTTCGCGAGCAGATGCGTGATGTGCGTCTTCACCGTCTTCACCGAGATGACCAGGGCGGCAGCGATCTCGTCATTAGCGAGACCGTTTCCGATCAGCGCGAGAACCTCCACCTCGCGCGGGGTGAGCCGTCGCAGCGCCCCGGCCGGACGTTCCGGCCGGGGCGCGGCCACATAGTGAGCGACCAGCCGGGTCAGGATCGACGGCGCGAACAGCGACTCTCCACGGCACGTCCGCCGAACCGCGTCGACCAGGTCCTCCGGTTGCGCGTCCTTCAGCAGAAACCCGGACGCCCCGGCTTGTAGCGCTTCATACACATATTCGTCGAGCTCGAACATGCTCAGCACCAGCACCCGGGTCCCGGCCAGCGCCGGATCGGCACAGATCCGCCGGGTCGCCTCCAGCCCGTCCAGACCGGGCATCCGAACATCCATCAGCACCACATCCGGCCTGGTGGCCCGCGCCCGCAACACCGCCTCAGCGCCGTCCCCGGCCTGCCCGACAACTTCAAGATCAGGCTGATGTCCGATTACGACCGCGAGACTGCGCCGCAGCAGCGGCTGGTCGTCGACAAGCAGAACCCGCAGCGGTACGGCCACACCTCCCCCACCCGCAATCACCCCGCCCCCGGCTGCGCCGCTGCCGCTCTCCCCCACCCCGCCCGCCTTCCCTGCCTCAGCCCACTCGTGCCCGCTCGGTCGGCTCTCACCGGCTTCGGCGGTCATGGCGGGGGCTCGTCGGGGATGCGGGCCACCAGGTGGAAGCCGCCGTCGACGTGTTCGGTGGTGAGCGTGCCGGCCAGGCTGGTGACCCGCTCCCGGAGGCCGGCCAGGCCGTGGCCCGCTCCCGGAGTGGCCCGCCAGCCGACGCCCGGGCCACTGTCGGAGACACTGACCACGAGGTGCGGGCCGTCCCGGCGCACCCGCACCGCGACGTCGGCAGGGCCCGCGTGCCGGGCCGTGTTGGCGAGCCCTTCGCGGACCGTCCGGCAGACCGCCACCTGCACACCCGGCGAGACCTCGCCCAGTTCGCCGGTGGTCAACTCGACCCGTAGCCCCGCGGTCCGGGCGGCGCGGACGATCTCCGGCAGCGCTTCGAGACCCTCCAGTGGCGCCCGCGGGCCGGGCGAGCCCGGATCACGCAGAACGGTCAGCATCCGGCGCAGTTCGGCGGTCGTCTCCCGGCTGGCCGCCTCGATGTCGTCGAGCGCCGCCCGCATCTGGGCCGGCTCCGGCTCATAGCGCGTGGCCGCCACCCGAACCGTGATCAGCCCGAGCCCGTGCGACACCAGATCATGCAGGTCACGGGCAAGGTGCAGGCGCTCCGCGAGAACCGCTTCGGTGGCCGCCCACTCAGTGAGGCGGCGTTCGTACTCGGCCCGGTCGGCCCGCCACCGCCGAACCGCCCACGCCGTCGCGGCCGCCGCCCCACCACAGATCAGCACCGGGATCACCCGGGCCGCCGGCCCCTCGGCCCCGACCGTGCACATCGCCATGATCAGGACAGCGGCGACCACCAGGACGACCGGAACCGCACGGTTACGCCAGGCCGGCCGCTCGAACGCGCTCACCACTACGACTGTAATTCTCAGACCACGGTCGTAGACCCGGTGAGAGCCGCCCGAGGCGTCCCACGACGGGCCGGCTGAGCCCGGACCCCGACCGCGAGCCGTCGCTCAGGCGCCTTTCGGTGCCCCGATTCCCGCGCTGAGGTACGGCTGGCGGGCCCGGCCGTACGTCAGCGCGGTTTCGAAGGCGCGATTCCATCGCTCAGCGACGGCCGGCGGTCTGGCACTGGCGCAAGCCGGACGTCGGCCGGCTGGGTGGGGTCGGACCTGGGTCGTAGGTGACGGGTGGAAGTACGGAGCACGGTCCGATGTGTAGGGCGAGTGGCGCGGTTTGACTGGCGGCATGATTGCTGTCGAGGGTGTTTGCCGGGTCCGGGGCCGCTCCCGGGTTCTGCACGAGGTCAGTTTCACGGCGCGGCCGGGGCGGGTCACCGGGTTTCTCGGGCCCAACGGGGCCGGCAAGACGTCCACGTTGCGGGTGCTTCTCGGGCTGGACCGGCCGCAGGCGGGGCGGGCCCTGATCGACGGGCGGCGGTACGTGGAGCTGGCTCGCCCGCTCACCGTGGCCGGGGCGCTGCTGGACGGCAGTGGGGCGCACCGTTCACGGACGGCGCGGGCGCATCTGCGCTGGATGGCGGTGAGCAACGGGCTGCCGGCGAAGCGGGTGGACGAGGTTCTGGAGATCGTCGGGCTGACCGGGGAGGCCGGGAAGCGGGCCGGGCGGTATTCGCTGGGGATGAGCCGCCGGCTGGGGCTGGCCGCCGCGCTGCTCGGTGATCCGCCGGTGCTGATCCTGGACGAGCCGGTCAACGGGCTGGACCCGGCGGGGATCCGGTGGATGCGGGCGTTCCTGCGGGACAGCGCCGCCGAGGGGCGGACCGTGCTGCTGTCCAGCCATCTGATGGGTGAGCTGGCGGAGACCGCCGACGACGTGGTGATCATCGACCACGGCGAGGTGGTGGCGAACGGGACGCTGGCCGAGGTGGTCGGCGAGCACCCGACGCTGGAGGACGCGTTCCTGGCCCGGACCGCCGGCGAGGGAGCGTCCTGGTGAACGCCGAACCTAACAAAAGGGACATGTGGATGGGGCTGGTCCGGGCCGAGTTGCTCAAGCTGTTCAGCCTGCCGACGGCCTGGGTGGGGATGGTGCTGGGGCTGGTCGCGGCGCCCGCGCTGGTGTTCCTCAGTGCCGGCGGGACACGGAAGGCGATCACCGAGGGGTTCATCCGGGACGCTTCGGACGCCGCGTTCCAGCCGCTCGGGATCGGGCTGCTCGGGGCCCTGATCCTCGGGGTGGTGGTGGTCAGCAGCGAGCACACGTCGACCGGGGAGGACTCACCGGGGGCGCGGCAGCTTCAGGCCACGCTCGCCGCGATGCCCCGCCGGGGGCGGCTCGTCGTCGCCAAGGCGGTGGCGCTCAGCCTGATCGTCGCGGTGCAGGGCGTGATCACCGCGGTGGCGACACTGGCGCTGAGCGGGATGGTGCTCGGCGACCTGGTTCCGGCGCCCTCGCCGGGGCGGGCAGCCGCCGCGGTCCTCTACTGGGTGCTGATGGGGCTTCTCGCGTACGCGCTGACATTGATCTTCAAAAGCGGCATCGTCACGCTGACCGTGCTGATCGTGAACATCTCGGTGGTGTCGGTGTCCTATCTGCTGACGAAGGTGACGCCGCTGGCCGCCTACCTGCCGGACATCGTCGGCCCGCAGATGTTCCTGAACCAGGTCGGTGACGTGCGGATCGCCCCGGCGACCGCCGGTGTGGTGATGACCGCCTGGGTGATCGCGCTGCTCACCCTGGGTGGGTGGCTGTTCGATCGGCGCGACCCGTGATCCCGGCGGCCGGGGCCGAGGTGATCAAGCTGGTCACCCTGCCGTCGATCCGGCTCACCGTGGCGCTGACCTGGGCGGTCACCGTGCTGCTGGGACCGGCCGACCCGCCCGGCGGGGTGGTGCAGTACTGCCGGGTCGGCGTGCTGGTGCTGGGGGTGCTGGCGGCCGGCCACGAGTACCCGGGGCAGATCGGGGCCACGCTGCTGGCGGTGCCGCGGCGGCCGCTGCTGGCGGTGGCGAAACCGGTGGCCCTGGTGGTGACGGCCGGCCCGGCGGTGCTGGTGGCGGCGCTGCTCGCCGGTGAGCCGGGCGCGACGGGCGGCCTGCTGCTCGATCTGCTGCTGGCGGCGGGGGTGGCCACGGTCGTACGGCATCCGGTCGGCGCTACGGCGGTGCTGCTCACGGCGTACCAGATCGTCGTGCCGTTGATCCGCGCCCAGCTGCCGGCGGTCGCGCTGCCGCCGGCACCGGCCTGGGCGGCCGCGATCGTCGCGACCGCGGCGGTGACCTTCTGCCTGCGAGACGCTTGAGCGAGGCCGGAAAGAGACCGGAAAGTGGCCGGGATGCGGGATGGCGGGCGCTTGACGCTCCGTAGTTGAATGCCGGTCAGGGCGGGGACCCTTGATGTGCACGTTTCATTCACCTGCACGGCCCCGCGCTGTACACCCCTCGAGGAGTTGTAACGATGGCGCAGCGCCCGTCGCTCGCGGAAGTCCGCGAGCGCACCTATAAACGCCGGGACGCCTGGTGGACGGTGTGGCTTGTCGATCCACTGGCCGGCCCGCTGGTTCGCCTGGTGGCGCCGTGGAAGTGGGCGACCCCGAACTTCCTGTCGCTGTCGGCGTTCGCCGTGGGGCTGGGTGCGGCGGCCTGTTTCTGGCAGGGCGAGTACCCCTGGTTGCTGGCCGGCGCTCTGCTCTTTCATCTGGCTTTCGTGCTCGACTGCATGGACGGCAAGATCGCCCGGCTGAACGGGACCGGGTCGATCTTCGGCACCTGGCTGGACTACGTCTTCGACCGGCTGCGGGTGGTGACGTGTTCGCTGGCCCTGTTCGGCGGGCAGTGGCACCTGACCGGCAACACGGTCTACCTGTGGCTGGCCACTCTGGTGATCTTCCTGGACATGTTCCGCTACCTGAACGCGCTGCAGATGCAGAAGGTCAAGCTGAGCATGAAGGAGAAGCTGCTGGAGTCGACCGGGATCGCCGCCACCGACTACGTCGAGGAGACCGACGACGAGGTGGTGGAGCCGGGCGACGAGGAGACCGCCCGGGTCGACGTGCACGGTGACTTCCGCAAGCGGTTCGGCCTCTTTCTGCAAGTTCGCAACTTCTTGCTACGGCAGCGCATCCGCGTACACCTGTTCAGCGGCATCGAGTTCATGATGTTCGTCTTCATCGTCGGCCCGCTGATCAACCAGATCGTGGTGGTGACCATCGTGTCCGGTGTGCTCCTGCTGGCCTTCGAGGCCCTGCTGGTCTTCAAGCTCTGGACCACTACCAGGACGTTCCACAGGAGACTTGCCTCACTCTGACAGTCAGTCCACAGAAGCCCCGGCGGTCTCCGCCGGGGCTTCTTTTCATAGGCGTGTACCTCTTTACCAACTCGACACAGCTTGGTAACTTCCTGAAATTGCTTGCAAGAACTTGCAAACAAAGTTCCCCTTCGCTCTCGCCCCCGCAGAAGAAGGCACCCATGAGACAGCGATCTCGCAGACTCCTCGTCGGAGCTGTCACCACTCTTGCCGCCCTGGCCTCCGGCATCGCCGCCGTGACCGTCGCCGGCACCGCTTCGGCCGCCGTCAGCCTGAACAGCAGCGACGTCACCGCGAACCTGTGGTCGTGGAACTGGAACTCGGTCTCCGCGGCCTGCACCAACCACCTCGGGCCGGCCGGCTACGGCGCGGTCCAGGTCGCCCCGCCGGCCGAGTCGGTCAGCCTGGCCACCAGCGACTCCGGCGTGCACCCGTGGTGGGAGATCTACCAGCCGGTCTCCTACAACCTGACCAGCCGGTTCGGCACCCGGGCCCAGTTCTCCAGCATGGTCACGGCCTGTCACAACGCCGGCGTCCGGGTGTACGTGGACGCCGTGGTCAACCACATGGCCGGCGCCAACAACTCACTGACCACCACGTACGGCGGCTCGACGTTCAGCCCGTCCGGCTACACCTACCCGGCCGTGCCGTACAGCTACAGCGACTTCCACCACGCGAACGACGGCTACTGCTCCGACGACGACGCGGTGATCGACGACTGGAACAACGTCGCCGAGGTCCAGAACTGCATGCTGCTGTCGCTGTCCGACCTGAAGACGCAGGACAGCGGCGTCCAGACGAAGATCGCCGCCTACCTGAACGACCTGGTCGGCCTGGGTGTCGACGGCTTCCGGGTGGACGCGGCCAAGCACGTGGCCAAGGCCGACTTCGCGGCGATCATCGCGAAGCTCAACAACACCACGGCCGAAGGGGTGAAGCCGTACATCGCGCAGGAGATCTTCACCGGGGCGTCGAACAGCGAGCTGCTGCCGTCGGCGTTCACCTCCAACGGTGACGTGCTCGGCTTCTCCTACGCGATGGGCCTGAAGACCCAGTTCAACAACGGGACGCTGGGCAATCTGTCGACGATCCCGTCGTGGAGCCTGGACGCGACGAGCGCGCAGACCGCGGCCATGGTCACCAACCACGACCTGGAGCGCGACGGCACCACGCTGCGTTACCAGGACGGCACCAAGTACACCCTGGCGAACTACTTCCTGCTGGCCTACCCGTACGGGCAGCCGTTCGTCTACGACGGTTTCACCTTCTCCACGTCGAGCACCGGCCAGTCGCCGCCCGCCGACTCCAGCGGTTTCGTCACCGACACCAACTGCTCGAACAGCGCGTGGCAGTGCCTCACCCAGTCCACCGGGGTCAAGGGCATGGTCGGCTGGCGCACCGCCACCCAGTCCGTCACCACGGCCTCCAACTGGACCACCACCAGCGGAAACGTGATCGGTTTCAGCCGCGGCTCGCTGGGCTGGTTCGGCCTGAACAACTCGTCCAGCGCGTCGACCGCCACGTACACCACCGGCCTGGCCGACGGCGCCTACTGTGACCGGATCACCGGCGGCGCCAGCTCCACCGGCTGCAACGGCACCACGATCACCGTCGCCGGCGGCACCGCGTCGGTCACCATCCCGGCCAACAGCGCGGTCGCGATCGACGTCAACGCGAAGCCCGGAACGAGCACCTCGTCGCCGACCACCTCACCGTCGGCGAGCACGTCCAGCTCCGCAACCCCCTCACCGAGCGTCACCACCAGCGTGGGTACGGTCCAGGCGACCTTCAACGTCTACGCGACGACCTCGACCGGCACCGACGTCTACGTGGTCGGCTCGAATGCGGCGCTGGGCAGCTGGAACACCGCGAACGCGATCAAGCTGTCGGCCGCCGGGTACCCGATCTGGTCGTCCGCGGTCACGGTGCCGTCCAACTCGAGTTTCGAGTACAAGTACATCAAGAAGGACGCGTCCGGAAACGTCACCTGGGAGAGCAACGCCAACCGGGCGGTCAGCACCGGCAGCGCCGCGATCACCTACACCAACAGCTGGAACGTGGCGAACGCCAGCGCCACCACGGTCACCTTCAACGAGACGGCGACCACCACCACCGGCACCAACGTCTACGTGGTCGGCTCGATCGACGCGCTGGGCGCCTGGAACACCACGAACGCCATCCCGCTCTCGTCGGCGGCCTACCCGACGTGGTCGAAGCCGGTGGTCGTCCCGCAGGGCACGACGTTCCAGTACAAGTACATCAAGAAGGACGCCTCGGGGAACGTGACCTGGGAGTCGGGCAGCAACCGCTCGTACACGACGGGCACCGCCACGGCGTACACCGTGAGTGACACCTGGAAGTGATCTGAACGGCGGCGGCCGTTCCCCGGAACCCGGGGAACGGCCGCTTTTTTGCCCTTTTTGTCCATAGACTCGGCACGGATCGGCCGGATGGACGAAATGAGGGGAAACATGGTCAACGCCGCGAATCAGCAGACCCGGGCCACCGGTTGGCTGGTGGCCGAACTGCACCGGATCCGCCAGGTCCTCGACGTCCTGCCGCTGCCCGAGAAGACCGTCGCGGCAGCGCACAGCGAGCTGGGCGAGGCCGAGATCCTGCTGCTCTATCCCGAGCCGGACCCGCGACGGATCGGGGCCGCCCTGGAGCGCCTGGCGCTCGTGCTGGCCGCCTCCGGCGCGCTCGACCACGCCGGCCAGGCCCTGTCCGGACCGCTCGGCACGCTCGCCGACTGGGTCGGCGAGCGTGGCCTCACGGTGCGTCAGCTACTGGCCTGAAACCGCCGGTCAGGCGTTGGTCACCCACGAGCCCGAGGCGTCCACGATGATGTTCTGGCTCTGCCGCTGACCCGACGTGAAGTCGATGACGCACTGGTACGAGCCGACGCCCATCTCGTCGATGTCGACGGCCGAGCAGGTGGCCCCGGTGACCTCGGCCGGCTCGCCGGTCGGGGTCTTGAAGTCGCCGTTCGCCACGACCTCCTCCTGGAGCCAGGCCGAGGTGAACGCGTCGTCGGCCAGCTCGACCTGCTCGACCGGGGCCTCGGTGGCGACCACCTCGGTGGCCGGCACGGCCGACTGCACGGGCGCCGCCGCCGGCGGGGCCGCGCTGGCGACCGCGTTGGTGACCGCCGGGGTGGTGGACTTCGCCGCGCCGATCGAGCTGATCGCCCCGATGATGCCGCCGACCGCCCACACCACCGCGAGCGTGATGCCGAACGTCACCCAGTACTTGTTGGTGGGGAACCCGGCGTTCTTGGCCTTGCTGGAGCGGCGGGCCGCCGAGATCGCGCCGAAGACCCCGAAGATCGCGGTGAACGCGATGACCGGCCCGACACCCGGCACCTTGAACTGCGGCACCGACGGGTAACCACCCTGCGGCGGAGGCGGGTAGGCACCCATCGGCTGCTGCGGGTACGGCGTGGTGGGGTCGTACTGAGTCGTCATCTCGGGCCCATCCGTGGTAGGGATCACGCTTGCGCCCTCAGTGATCGACCCTCCGGGGTCGCGGTTGAGGCAACCCCGAAACGTCAGACGACGCGGACCGGCACCACGTCCGGCGCCCCGAGCCGGGCGGCGTCGGCGGTCTCGTCGTCCTGCTGCTCCTGCGAGGCCCGTTCCGCCTCCACCCGCAGGCGGTAGTTCTCCACCTCCCGTTCGCGCTGGGACGGGCTCCAGCCGAGAACCCGGCCCATCAATTCGGCGGCGTGCGGAGCCGCCACCACACCCCGGTCGAAGGTCTCGATCGAGATCCGGGTACGCCGGGCCAGCACGTCCACCAGGTGACGGGCGCCCTCGGCGGCGGCCGCGTAGACGAACTCGGCCCGCAGGTAGTCGTCGGCGCCCTCGATCGGCCGGCCCAGATCCGGGTCGTCGCGGATCAGGCCGAGCAGCTCGTGGGTGAGTGAGCCGTACCGGCCGAGCAGGTGCTCGACCCGAGCCACGTGCAGGCCCGACTCGGCGGCCAGCAGGCCCCGGCGGTTCCACAGTGCCGGGTAGCCGTCCGCGCCGAGCAGCGGCACCCGGTCGGTGACCGAGCGCGGCACACTGCGGCCCAGGCTGTGCACGCAGGCGTCGACGGCATCCCTGGCCATCACCCGGTACGTGGTGTACTTGCCGCCGGCCACCACCACCAGCCCCGGGACCGGGCTGCTCACCGAATGCTCCCGGGACAGCTGCGACGTCGACTCGGACTCGCCGGACAGCAGCGGCCGCAGCCCCGCGTAGACGCCCTCCACGTCGGCCCGCTCCAACGGCCGGGCCAGCACCTTGTTGACCTCGGTGAGCAGGTAGTCGATGTCCTTCGCGGAGGCCGCCGGATGCGCCTTGTCCAGGGACCAGTCGGTGTCGGTGGTGCCGACGATCCAGTGCCGCCCCCACGGGATCACGAACAGCACGCTGCTCGCGGTCCGCAGGATCAACCCGGTCGACGAGTGGATGCGGTCCCGGGGCACCACCAGGTGGATGCCCTTCGACGCCCGGACGTGGAACTGGCCGCGCTCACCGACCAGGGACTGGGTGTCGTCGGTCCACACCCCGGTCGCGTTGATCACCTGGTGGGCGCGGATCTCGTACGTCCGGTCGTGTTCGAGGTCGTGTACCCGTACCCCGGTGACTCTTTCGCCCTCCCGGAGGAAACCGACGACCTCGGCCCGCGTCGCGACGTGGGCCCCGTGGGCGGCCGCGGTCCTGGCCAGGAACATGGTGTGCCGGGCGTCGTCCACCTGTGCGTCGTAGTACTGCAACGCTCCGACCAGCGAGTCCCGGCGCAGCGCGGGGCAGGCGCGCAGGGCGCCGCGACGGGTCAGGTGCCGGTGGCGGGGAAGCGACCCGGACAGGGCCATCGTGTCGTAGAGGGTCACTCCGGCGCCCGCGTAGACCCGCTCCCAGCCGCGGTGCTTGAGCGGGTAGAGGAACCGGACCGGCCGGGCCAGGTGCGGCGCGAGGCGTTGCAGGATCAGCCCTCGCTCCCGCAGCGCCTCGCGGACCAGCCCGAAGTCCAGCATCTCCAGGTAGCGCAGACCCCCGTGGATGAGTTTGCTGGACCGGCTGGACGTGCCGGAGGCGAGGTCGCGCGCCTCGACGAGCCCCACGGTCAGTCCCCGTGTGACCGCGTCGAGCGCGCACCCCGCCCCCACCACTCCCCCGCCGATCACCAGCACGTCGACCTCGGTCGCCGACAGGGCCTCCAGGGCGGCGTCCCGGTTGGAAGGAGAGAGAGCAGTCATGATCAGTCCACGTCCACCCAGTCGAGGGTTCGCTGCACCGCCTTCTTCCACCTGCCGAAGCCCTGGTCACGCTGTTCCGCCGACCAGTCCGGCTGCCAGCGCTGCGACTCGTTCCAGTTCTCCCGCAGCTCGTCGGTGTTCTTCCAGAAACCGACCGCCAGCCCGGCCGCGTAGGCGGCGCCCAGCGCGGTGGTCTCGGCGACGACCGGGCGGCTGACCGGCACGCCGAGCACGTCGGCCTGGATCTGCATGCAGAGGTTGTTGACGGTGATGCCGCCGTCGACCTTCAGCACGTCCAGGGTGACGCCGGAGTCCTGGGCCATCGCGTCGACCACGTCCCGGGTCTGGTAGCAGATCGCCTCCAGGGTGGCCCGGGCGATGTGCGCGTCGGTGTTGAACCGGGACAGCCCGACGATCGCGCCGCGGGCGTCGGAGCGCCAGTAGGGCGCGAACAGGCCGGAGAACGCCGGGACGAAGTAGACGCCGCCGCTGTCCGGGACCTGCGACGCGAGCGTTTCGCTGTCGCCCGCCGACTTGATGATGTGCAGCTGGTCGCGCAGCCACTGGACGGCCGAGCCGGTGACCGCGATCGAGCCCTCCAGGGCGTAGACCGGGGCGGCGTCGCCGAACTTGTAGCAGACCGTGGTGAGCAGCCCGTTCTCCGAGCGGACCAGGTTGGTGCCGGTGTTGAGCAGCATGAAGTTGCCGGTGCCGTAGGTGTTCTTGGCCTCGCCCGGGCTGAAGCAGACCTGCCCGACGGTGGCCGCCTGCTGGTCGCCGAGGTCACCGGTGATCGGCACCTCGCCACCGAGCGGGCCGGGGACCCGCGCGACGCCGAACCCGGTCGGGTCGGACGACGGCCTGATCTCCGGGAGCATCTGCCGGGGGATATTGAAGAACGACAGCAGCTCGTCGTCCCAGTCCAGGGTCTCCAGGTTCATCAGCATGGTCCGGCTGGCATTGGTCACATCGGTCACGTGGTTGCCGGTGATGTTCCACAACAGCCAGCTGTCGGTGTTGCCGAAGATCGCGTCGCCGCGCTCGGCCGCCTCGCGCACTCCGTCGACGTTCTCCAGAATCCACTGGATCTTGCCGCCGGAGAAGTAGGTGGCCGGCGGCAGCCCCGCCTTGCGCCGGATCACATCGCCACGACCATCGCGATCAAGGGCAGAGGCGATGCGATCGGTACGGGTGTCCTGCCACACGATCGCGTTGTAGTACGGCCGCCCGGTGTGCCGGTCCCACACCACCGTGGTCTCGCGCTGGTTGGTGATCCCGACCGCGGCCAGGTCGGACGCGCTCAGGTTCGCCTTCTGCATGGCGGTCCGCACGACGGTGACGGTCCGGTCCCAGATCTCGATCGGGTTGTGCTCGACCCAGCCGGCCTGCGGCAGGATCTGCTCGTGCTCCAGCTGGTGCCGGGCCACCTCGTTGCCGCCATGGTCGAAGATCATGAACCGCGTGCTGGTGGTGCCCTGGTCCACTGCGCCCACGAAGTCAGCCACGGGTCGCCTCCACTTCTGCCTCGTCTCTCGGGGTCGGGACGCGCCCCACCTCCGGCTCCTCGGCCGACGGCAGGAAACGCCCGATCAGAGTCTGGTACAGCCCGGCGCCCACGATCCCACCGATGACCGGCCCGACGATCGGTATCCAGAAGTAGAGATACCCCGTCTGGTCGCGGAACGCGCCCCCGTAGCCGGTCAGGAAACTGGCGAGTCGCGGGCCGAAGTCACGGGCCGGGTTGATCGCGTAGCCGGCGTTGGTGCCCCAGGCCATCCCGATCGCGACCACGAGCAGGCCGATCACGACCGGGCCCAGGTTGGCCGCCGGTGCGGTGTTGGCCATGTCGGTCAGCGCCAGGATGACGAAGAGCAGGATGGCCGTACCGATGATCTGGTCCCGGAAAGCGCCCCATTCGCTCACCGGGAGCGTCCCGTTGCCGGGAAGTGTGGAGAAGACGCCCTGCGTCTTGATCGTCAGGCCGGGGTCGGCGGCGTGCAGGACCTCGGTGTAGTTCCAGCGCACGATGAGCGCCGCGACGAACGCCCCGAGAGTCTGCGCCAGCGAATAGGGGGCCACCTTCCGCCAGGAGAAGCCCTTGAAGACGGCGAGCGCGATGGTCACCGCCGGGTTGAGATGCGCGCCGCTGACCCGGGCCGCGACGTAGACGCCGAGAGTGACGCCCAGGCCCCAGGCCCAGGCGATGCTGTCGTGGTCCCCGATGCCGGCCGCGGCGACCTGCGCCACCACCCCCACGCCGAACAGAATGAGAATCATGGTGCCGGCGAACTCCGCCGCGAGCTCCCCGGCGAGTCCTGGAGTCTTGAATCGTGTAGCCATGCTCCCTCCCCTGCTAGATGCCTCGGACGTTATGAAGGGGTCCGGAAGGGGGCAATGAACGCCGGTCGGCATTGTCGAACATCCATAACTGCGAGTCGTCACACGGTGGCATAGAGTCCGAAACATGCCCGGGACGGTGCAGTCCATCGAACGAGCGGCCGCGATTCTGCGGACGCTCGCCGGTGGTCCGGGCCGCCTCGGGCTCACCGAGATCGCCCGCACCCTGGACCTGGCCAAGGGCACCACCCACGGCATCCTGCGCACCCTGCAACTGGTCGGGTTCGTCGAACAGGACCGGGTCTCCGGGCAGTACCAGCTCGGCGGGGCGCTGCTCCACCTGGGCACCAGCTATCTGGACATCAACGAGCTGCGGTCCCGGTCGATCAACTGGGCCGACCCGCTTGCCGCCCGCAGCGGCGAGTCGGTCCGGATCGGCACCGTCCTGGAAGGCCGGGCTCTCGTCGTCCATCACGTGTTCCGGCCCGACGACACGTTCCAGACCCTCGACGTGGGCACGCTGCTGCCGCTGCACGCCACCGCCCTCGGCAAGGTGCTGCTGGCCTACCGGGCCGGTGGCCCGGTTCCCGAACTCGAGACCTTCACCCGGCTCACCCTCACCGATCCGCGTGCGCTCACCACCGCATTGGAGGCGGTACGCGACGCCGGCTGGGCCAGTGAAGTCGAGGAGTTCCTGCTCGGGCAGGCGGCCGTGGCGGCGCCGATCCGTGGCTACGGCGGGCTGGTGGTCGGCGCGATCGGCATCTCCGGCCCGGTCGACCGGGTCTGTGACAGCCGCTACCGGCCACGCGCCCACCTGGTCGGCTTCGTCCGCGACGCCGCCCGCGCCATCTCCCGAGATCTGGGGGCTACCCGATGATCTCCTATCGCCTTTCCGGCTCGTCCTTCCTTCGCCCGGGGGTGGCGCCATGACCGACAGATATGTGGTCGCCATCGATCAGGGCACCACCTCGACCCGGTGCATCGTCTTCGACCGGCGCGGGCAGCTGGTGTCGCTCGCCCAGCAGGAGCACAAGCAGTACTTCCCCCGGCCCGGCTGGGTGGAGCACGACGCCATGGAGATCTGGCGCAATGTGGAACGCCTCGCGCCCCGGGTCCTCTCCCGCGCGGGAATCCGTCTCGACCAGGTGGCCGCGGTGGGCATCGCCAATCAGCGGGAGACGACAGTCATCTGGGACCGGCTGACCGGCGCCCCGGTCGGGCGGGCCATCATCTGGCAGGACACCCGGACCTCCCCACTCGTCCACACGCTCGCCTCATCGCCGCTAGCTTCGGACATTTCCGAAATTTCGGGTTTGCCGTTGGCGACCTACTTCTCCGGCCCCCGGCTGCGGTGGATGCTCGATCACACGCCCGGCCTGCGGGAACGCGCCGAACGCGGCGAGGTCCTCTGCGGCACGATGGAGACCTGGCTGATCTGGAACCTGACCGGCCGCGCGCAGCACGTCACCGACGTGACGAACGCCAGCCGCACCATGCTCCTCGACGTGCGGTCCCTGGACTGGTCCCCGCGTGCGCTCGACTTCTTCGGCATCCCCCGCGCGATGCTTCCGGCGGTGCGGCCGTCGATCGGCGGCTTCGGCACCGCGTCGGAGGGATTCCCCGGGGTACGGATCGGCGCCGCGCTCGGCGACCAGCAGGCGGCCCTGTTCGGGCAGACGTGCTTCACCCCGGGCGAGGCCAAGTGCACGTACGGCACCGGCAGTTTCCTGCTCCTGAACACCGGCACCGACCTGGTCCGCTCGGACAACGGGCTGCTCAGCACGGTCGCCTACCAGATCGCCGGCGGCCCGGCCGTCTACGCGCTGGAGGGTTCGATCGCGATCACCGGCTCGCTGGTCCAGTGGTTCCGCGACCAGTTGGAGCTCATCTCCAGCGCGCCCGAGATCGAGACCCTGGCCCGGACCGTCGCCGACAACGGCGGCTGCTACATCGTGCCGGCGTTCTCCGGTCTCTACGCGCCCTACTGGCGCAGCGAGGCGCGTGGGGTGATCGTGGGCCTGACCTCGTACATCACCAAAGGTCATCTGGCCCGTGCGGTGCTGGAGGCGACCGCCTGGCAGACCCGGGAGGTGGTCGACGCGATGAACGCCAACTCAGGTCTCACCCTGACCACCCTCAAGGTGGACGGCGGGATGACCGCCGACAACCTCCTGATGCAGATGATCGCCGACGTGCTGGACGTGCCCCTGGTCCGCCCGCTCGCCGTGGAAACGGTGTCGCTGGGCGCGGCATACGCGGCCGGCCTGGCCGTCGGTTACTGGCCCGACCTGGACGGCCTGCGCCGCAACTGGCACATCGCCGGCCAGTGGATGCCGGCCATGGACCCGGGCGTCCGCAACGTGGAGTACACCAACTGGCGCCGAGCCGTAGAACGCACCTTCGACTGGATCCAGCCCTAGACCTTCGCCCCTCTCCCTCCGCCCACGCCGCCCCTTCCCCTTCGCCCCCTCCGGGATTCACCCGAATCGGCATCTGCTTCGACGCCCCGGCCCGGCGCGAACTCAGCCACGACCCGGGAGCGGCCGGCTCGCAGACTGCAGGTCCCGCTTGGTGGCCTGATGACAGTTCCGGAAAGAAACCGGGCCTTGCATGAAGCCGATCACATCCTCACCTCAATTCAGTTGAAGATCCTGTCAAGAACTGCACAGGAAACCCCGAAGACCAGATTGGCATGATCGAATTCTGACATTTCCGTTGCGGGATCGGGGAGAATTAATGCATGGGACAAGGGTCGCTGTTCAGCCGGTCGGAAATTGCGTCGATGCGGGATCGGACCCGGTCTCGGAAACATTCTCCAGCCGCCGAGGAGTTCCGCCGCGAGCACGAGCGGCACCGAGCGTGGGGCCTGCGGCAGCGCCATGCCGTGAAGCTTCGACGGCTCCACGGGAGCGAGCCGGCGCCTGCCTCACGGTGCATGAGCCCCGAGACACCGGCCCGGCAACCAGTCCCCGCACACACCACACCTGTCGTCGAGGCCACCAGCCCGCACACGACAACACGTCCGGAAACCAAGGCACCCGTCACAGCCTGCACCAACCCGCAGATTCGACGTTCGGGGGCATTCCCAGCCGTGGCCGCGCCTCCGACGGCATCAGAGACATCGACGGCCCCGTCCGGCGGGTCGCCTGGTTCACCGCATCGGCGTCCTCGGTCGGCCGCATTCTTTGTGCCGTCGAGGATGGGACCAGGTCATCAGCCGGGGTGGTCGTCGACCCGACGAGGTGGTCCCAGAGGGCGCGGTTTCACTCGCGGTCACCGAGCGGCGGTTGACGTCAGATCATTTTCTATTCGATATCGATCCTTCATAATCCTGCCACCTTCTCCTGTTGGCCGATATCGGTGCACCCAAGCTCATACCCTGCCCAGACTCGCCCGCACCAGTATTTACTTATTATCGACCGGCCGCGAAAATTCCGGATGCCGCGGTGGGGACGAGCGGCGGGACTCCCTGAACCGTTCTGGAGTGGGCGCGCGGAATGGTCTCCCTCAATGCGTCGCCAGCCGCCGATTACCATCCAAGCCGGGCACGGCCCGAGCCCGAGTGCAGAAGCCGGGCGCACCCGAACCCAATCATCGAAGCCCGGCGCTACCCGAACCCAACACCGAAGCTGGGCGCCGCCGAAACTGGGCGCCGCGCGACGCGGGCCTTGGAGCCGAGCGCCAGATGGGTGTTCTCGGGGTTTCGGGGCGGCTGGTGGGCGGGCTTCCGGGGTCGGTGGGGGTCGGACTAGGCTGCGATCAGTCGGGGGTCGGCCCTGCGGAAGCCCTGGCAGTGGCCGCAGACCACGTAGTAGCTGGCCGGCTTGACCGGGAACAGCGGGATGAAGAACAGGGTGAACCTGGTGGTCCGGCGCAGCAGGTGCTGGGGGGCCTGCCAGCCGCAGATCTCGCAGTTGGCCACTCGCGCGCCCATCGGGTGGTCCTTGCTTCGCAATCCGAACAACAGGAACAACTGACTTCTCCTCGCTCGCCGGTGTGCGTATCCCATCGTCATACCCACGGGCAAGCGATACGTGCCGACCGTCACGAAAACCGGGTTCGCCGGAATCGGGTGGGCGGGTCCGGAGTTCGCGACAGACATGACGACGATCGGACTCATCGGCAGCGGGAACATCGGTGGCACCGTGGCGCGACTGGCCGTGGCGGCCGGGCACGATGTGGTGCTGAGCAACTCCCGCGGGCCGGAGACGCTGCAGGAACTGGTCGGCGAGCTGGGCCCGAAGGCCCGGGCGGCGACCCCGGCCGAGGCAGCCGCGGCGGCCGGCATCGTGGTGGTGACGGTGCCGCTGCGGGCCTACCGGGACGTGCCGGTGGAGGCGCTGGCCGGCAAGGTGGTCATCGACACCAACAACTACTACCCGGAGCGCGACGGCACCTTCGAGGAGCTGGAGAACGGCTCCACCACCACCGGCGAGCTGCTTCAGGGCCACCTTCCCGGCTCGCACGTGGTGAAGGCCTTCAACAACATCTGGTTCGAGCACCTGCGGTCGCTGGCCCGGCCGGCCGGAGCTGCGGACCGGTCGGCGCTGCCGATCGCCGGGGACGACGCGGGGGCCCGGAAGGCGGTCGCCGATCTGCTGGACAGCATCGGGTACGACACGGTCGACCTCGGGCCGCTCGCCGAGAACCGGCGTACCCAGCGGGACACCCCGGTCTATGTGGTGCCGTACGGCGCGTACGGCGACAAGGCGGGCACGCCGGCCGCCGCGAAGACCATCCTCGACCTGGTGAACGCCGCGTGAACTCGTACTGATGGCGTCCGGTCCCGCCGTCTCGACCCGGGCCGGGTGGGAGTTTCTTCCGATGTCCTGGACCGGCCCGGCTCGGTAGCGTCGCGGGCAGCGGCGTCGATCGGGTGGGGAGGGCGCGTGCAAGACCAACAGGTGGACCTCACCGTCTCCGTGGAGCGGACGGGTCCCGGCGAGGTGGTGGCCCGGGTGTCCGGTGAGCTGGACATCCGGACCGTCTCGCCGATGCTCGGGGCGCTCGGCGGGCTGGTCGGCGACGACAGTCTCGAGCTGATCCGGCTGGATCTGTCCGGGGTCGAGTTCTGCGACCATGCCGGGCTGCGGGCGCTGAACACGCTGGGGATGACGGCCGGGGCGGGGCGGGTGTGCATCGTCGCCGCCCATCCGTCGGTCGACATGATCCTGCGGCTGTGCGGGCTCCGGACGTTCCTGGGACACGTGGCGGGCGCGGCCGCCTGCACAAGCTGACCGGCCGTTCAAGAAACACGACGAAACACAGCTGACCAGCCACACAAGAAACACGACGGAACCCAGCTGACCGGCCACACAAGAAACACGACGGAACCCAGCTGACCGGCCACACAAGAAACACGACGCAAGACGCAACCGGCCGGCCACGCAAGAAACGCGACGCAGGACACAGCCGCCAGTTGCGTGAGAGTGCGGCGCAAGACGTACCAAAAAGGGCTCTGCGCGAAGCGCGCGAAAAAAGGCGCTACCCGCCCGGTGCCTGTGCGCCGCTCGCGGCACGGCCCATGATGGAGGTGTGGGGCTTCCTCCCGGCAGTGGACGGATCACGGCCGAGATCCTGCGGATCGCGGCGATGCCGTCCGGCGTCCGGCAGCGGGCGGAGGCGCTGATCGACGTGCTTCGCCCGGTGCTGCGGCACGACGCGGCCTGGCTCAGCCTGCTCGACCCGGAACGCTGGGTGCAGGAGCCGGTCGCGGCGCCCGGCCACCAGCCACGGCTGTTGCGGCATCTGGCGAGCACGGCGTTCATGGCCGACGTGATGCGGGTCGGCATGCATCAGCAGCGCCGGCCGATCCGGGTGTTCGACTCGCCGGTGCCGGTCACCGAACTGCCGGTGTGGAACGACTTCTTCGCGCCCGCCGGGCTGTCCGAGGGCGTGTCGATTCCGCTGGTCACCGCGGACGGCCGCTATCTGGGGCTGCTCGGCGCGCACACCGAGGCGCCGGAGCCGCTCGGCGACGAGGCCCTGGACCTGCTGGTCATGCTCACGCCGTTGATGGCGCACGTGGTCGATCCGCTGCGGACCCTGACCACGCTGGCCGGGATGGTCCGGGACGCACACGCCGGGGTGGTGCTGACCCGGTCCGGACGGGCCGAGGAACTGCCGGGGATGCCCGGCGCCCGGGATCTCGGGGTGACTCCGGCGGTGCTGGGCCTGGTCGGGACGCTGCTGACGCCGGGCCGGACGTGGTCGCGGTTCCTGGTGCCGGGTGAGTATCCGCCGGGGCAGGGCACGCTGCTTCAGGTGACGGCGCTGGCCTGCCCGCCGGAGCCGCCGGGCCACCACCGGGCGATGGTGCTGTTCGGGCCGCCACCGGACACGCACGGCCTGACCCCGCGCGAGCTGCAGGTGCTCGGGCTGCTGGTGGAGGGGCGCAGCAACGCGGCGATCGCCAGCGCCCTGCACATCACCTCACGCACCGCGGTCGGGCATCTGGAGCACATCATGCTGAAACTGGGGGCCGAGTCGCGGACCGCGGCAGCGGTGCGGGCCGACCGGCAAGGCCTCTACGTACCCGCCGGCCTTCTCACGATCAGGATCTGAGGAGCGCCCACACGATCTTCCCGGCCCGGGTGGGCAGCGCGCCCCAGCCGTTCACCGCCGCGTCGACGATGCGCAGGCCGTACCCCCGCTCGGTCAAAGGATTCTCCATCTCCAGCCGGATCGACGGCAGCACCGGCGAGCCGTCCACCACCGCGAGGTGCAGAAGGGCGCCCGCGTCACGGCGGGAGATCAGCACGTCGATCGGGGTGGCGGCGTGCTCGGCCGCGTTCACCACCAGCTCGGAGACGACCAGCCGGGCCCGGGTGACGAGGGTTTCCATGCCCCACTCCTCGCAGGCGGCGGTCACCATGTGGCGGGCCCGGGCGGCGGCGTCCGAATCCGGCGGCAGGTGCAGCCGGACCTGGTCCATCCGCGGGCGGCTGCTGGTCAGGAAGGATCGGGCCAGGCGCACCGAGGGGAACGCCGGCACCAGACGGCTGGCGACCACGCTGCCGAGCCGGGCCGACAGGTCGGTACGGTCCGGAAGGCACGCGGCGACCCGGACGACGGGTTCCATCCGCTCGCCGTGGGTCGCGGCGGTCAGCCACAGTGGAGCGCTGATCGCACCCGGGTCGTGCAGGCCGCGCAGGTCGAGCAGCAGCCCGGCCGGGTGATGTGACAAGCATTTGTTGAGCAGCCCGAAGGTGGCCAGCCAGAGAGTGCGTTCCCAGACCCCGCGCACGGTGAACTCGACGACCCAGGTCTCGTCGTCCACCATGGCTGTGACCGATGGGCCGGACATCCCCTCGTCCCACTCTCCGGAACCTTTCCAGGAAACTAACGAAGCCTGCGGCGAGACGCCAATCGCTCGATGAGGCATGGCACGGCCCCTTGGCGGAGGGCACCTGCCATGCCGGTCTCAGAGACCGCCGGCCGTCGCTCACCGCGCCTTCCGGCGCCGGGAAACCGTCGTGAGCGACGGCCGGCGGTCTCAGCGGGCCACGGTCAGCCGGGCGACGGTGCGCTGCTTCAGGGCGAACCCCTGCTTCGCGGCGTCACGGAGGTGGGCGACCAGCGGCGACCGGGACCGGCGGGCCCACGGGACGGCGACCTCGGTGGTCCCGTACTTCTGCTTGTAGGCGTTGCCCCCGACGAAGTCGAACTCGGTGACCCCCCGCGCCTTGGCCCACCGCAGCGCGTGCCAGATCAGCGCCTCGTTGGGCCGCAGGTGCTGCCCGCTGCGGTAGCTGGCGCCACCCCAGAAGTACATGGCCCGGTGATGCCACGGGAGCACGGCGGTGGCGATCCCCCGCCCTTCGGCGTCCCGGGCGCGCAGCAGCAGCACCCGTCCGGCCGGCCCGAGGTGACGGATCAACGACCGAACTCTTTCCACCGAATAGGTCGGTACCAGATTCTGTTTGGCGAATACGTCCCGCAATTGATCGTAGAATTCGTCGGCGAATGCGGGATCGGCATCCACCTCCTCGATCGTGACGCCCGACTTCTCGGCCTTGCGGATGTTTCTGCGACATGCGCTCGCCATCGCGCCGAACAACGCGTCCTCAGCCGGATTCAAATCGATCACCGCGGTGGGCGCCTCGTCCCAGCGCAGGCCGAGCCCGCCCAGATCGGCCGGCGTCAGGCCCCGGTCGCGGATCTCCAGGTGGGCGGCGCCCGCCTCACCGAAGGCGAACGGCATCAGGGCGCTGAGCGCGGCCCGGCGGGAGACGCCCGGCCGCAGGTTGAATCCGAGGTACGACGTGGTCCATCCGGCCATCGGGCTGCCCAGGATTCGCATGCCGAAACGCCTGCTCAGGAGCCCGGTGAAGTGCCCGACCGGCTGACCGTCGGCGGTGACCGTGGCGAGCAGCGGCTCGGCGTTCTGGCACTCGGCGACGAACCGGAGCCACTCCGGAGTGTGGAAGA
Source organism: Actinoplanes sp. NPDC026670 (assembly GCF_040638175.1). NCBI lineage: Bacteria > Bacillati > Actinomycetota > Actinomycetes > Micromonosporales > Micromonosporaceae > Actinoplanes > Actinoplanes sp. NPDC026670. Next base: position 14,272 of record NZ_JBEZXU010000063.1, on the reverse strand, counting down.
TCAGCCGATCCGGGTAGGTCGCACGGTCAGCCCAGAGGGCGGCGTCAGGCTGCACCCGGTGCAGTCGCAACATGAGGGGTCCCCGATTCGAATCATTGTCCGGCGGGCCTGATGATGCTCAACCATAAGTCCATTCCGCAAGAAGCCGATCGGGCTATTCACAATTGACGCGAATAATACTCGCGTTCCTTATGACAATTGCTACTGATGCTCCCCCGTACGTATTTGCGAAGGTTGGTGGGAGCCGCGGGGTGACACCCCGTGGCCGCGACCTGTCGAACGAGCGGGAGGGTGCCGATCGCATGCAGACGGCGATCAGACGACGCCTGAACGAGCTGGGGCTACGCAGTCGCCTGCGGGCCCGGCCCCGGCTGCAGGGACGGATCCTGGCCCCGGCCGGACTGCGGCGCCGGCTGCCCAGCGCGCCAGGCCTCTACTTCCCCTTCTATCACGACGTGCCCGCCGAGTACGCCCGGGACCTGCGCAACCACCTGCGCGCTCTGCAGCGGATCGGCCCGATGGTGGCCTGGGACGAGGCGTTGCGCATCCTGTCCGGCGCGCAGCCGCTGACCGGGCCGGTGTTCTGCCTGTCCTTCGACGACGCCCACCTGACCTGGCGTGACGTGGCCGCGCCGGTGCTGCTGGAGATGAAGGTCCCGGCGATGTTCTTCCTGACCTCCGGCATGGTCGGCCGGCCCGGGAACCTGAGCTGGAACGACTGCCGCGGCCTGGTGGCGTCCGGGTTCGACTTCGGCTCGCACACGGTCACCCACCACCGGCTGTCCGATCAGGACGACGAGACCGCGGCCCGGGAGATCATCGACTCGAAACGCGAGATCGAGGACGAGCTCGGCGTCGAGGTCCGGGACTTCGCGGCGCCGTACGGCCACCCGGCGGTCGACTTCCGCGAACGGGACGTGACGGTCGCCCGGGAGGCCGGGTACCGCAGCTTCTCCAGCACCCTGCGCCCGGCCATGCACGCCGGCGACTCCCCGATGTGTATCCGCCGGCAGGGTCTGCACCCGGCCTGGCCGATCCTGGCCGTGAGGACCCGCGTCCATGACTGACACCCGAACCGGCGCCCGCATCTACCTGTCCCCACCCGACGTCACCGACCTGGAACGCAAGCTGCTGCTGGACGCGTTCGACTCGAACTGGGTGGCCCCGGTCGGCCCGGACCTGGACGCCTTCGAGGAGCAGGTGGCCGAGCGGGTCGGCGTGCGGCACGCGGTGGCGCTGAGCAGTGGCACGGCCGCGCTGCACCTGGCCCTGATCGCGGCCGGGGTGCGGCGCGGCGACACCGTGCTGGTGCCGTCGTTCACGTTCGCCGCGACCGCGAACGCCGTGGTCTACCTGGGCGCCCGGCCGGTCTTCGTGGACTCCACCCCGGACAGCTGGAACGTCGACCCGGAGCTGGTGGCCGAGGAGCTGCGGGTCCGGGCCGAGCGCGGGAGCCTGCCCCGGGCGGTGATCGCGGTCGACATGTACGGCCAGTGCGCCGACTACGACCCGCTTCTCGAAGCGTGCGACAGGTACGGCGTACCGCTGATCGAGGACGCCGCGGAAGCCCTCGGCGCCACCTATCGCGGCCGGGCGGCCGGGTCGTTCGGGCTGGCCGGGGTGCTGTCCTTCAACGGCAACAAGATCATCACCACCGGTGGTGGCGGGATGCTCGTCACCGACGACAGCCGGGTCGCCAAGCAGGCCCGGCACCTGTCCACCCAGGCCCGTGAGCCGGTCGCGCACTACGAGCACCGGGCGGTCGGCTACAACTACCGGCTCAGCAACCTGCTCGCCGCGGTGGGCCGGGGCCAGATGCAGCGCCTGGAGCAGATGATCGCGGCCCGGAAGGCGACGTTCGACTTCTACCGCGCCGAGATGCCGGACCTCACCTTCATGCCGATCGCCGGTTACGGCGAACCCAACTACTGGCTGACCTGTGTGCTGGCCGGCGACGAGAAGCACCGGGACCGGCTGCTGGCCGCGCTCAACGGCCGCGACATCGAGGCCCGGCCGGCGTGGAAGCCGATGCATCTGCAGCCGGTCTTCCAGGACTGCGTCACGCGCGGTGGCGGGGTGTGCGCCGATCTGTTCCGCCGCGGGGTGTGCCTGCCCAGTGGTTCCGCTCTGACCGACCACGACCGGGGACGCGTCGTCGACGCGGTTCGGGAGGGCTGAGACGCCATGCACATCGTCTACATCCACCAGTACTACTGCAACCCGCAGATGGCCGGGGGGATCCGCTCGTACGAGCAGGCCCGCCGGCTGGTCGCGCGCGGGCACACGGTCGACGTGATCACCACCGACATCACCCCGGGGGCACGGCAGGCCGGCTGGACCACGACCGTCGAGGACGGCGTGACGGTCCACTGGTTCAAGGTTCCGTACAACAACGACATGTCGTATGCCCGCCGCCTGCGGGCCTTCGCCGAGTTCATGGTGCTGGCCGCCGCGAAGGCGGCGAAGCTGCGCGCCGACCTGGTGTTCGCCACCAGCACGCCACTGACCGTGGCGGTGCCCGGGGTGATCGCCGCGAAGCTGCGCCGGGTGCCGTTCGTGTTCGAGGTCCGCGACCTGTGGCCCGAGGTGCCGATCGAGATGGGCGCGCTGCGCAACCCGGTGCTGCGGAAGGTGGCCGGCGGGCTGGCCGACTTCGCCTACCGCAACGCGTCCGAGGTGATCGCCCTCTCCCCCGGCATGGCCGACGGTGTGGTGGCCCGCCGGCCGGGCACCCCGACGACCGTCATCCCGAACGCCGCCGACCTCGATCTGTTCCGGGTCGACCCGGAGGAGGTACGGCGGTTCCGTGCCGCCCACGACTGGCTGGGCGACCGTCCGCTGATCGTCTACACCGGCGCGCTGGGGGCGGTGAACGGCGTGGAGTACCTGGTCCGGGCCATGCACACGGCCACCAAGGTGGATCCCGAGCTGCGGTTCCTGATCGTCGGGCACGGCAAGGAGTGGGAGCCGACCAAAGCGCTCGCCGCCGAACTGGGCCTGCTGGACCGGGTCGTGCACATGTGGGAGAAGGTGCCGAAGTCGCAACTGCCGGTGATCCTCGGCGCGGCCACCATGTCCAGCAGCACGGTCCGGCCGATCCCCGGTCTCTGGAACAACTCGGCGAACAAGTTCTTCGACGCGCTCGCCGCGTCCCGGCCGATCGCCATCAACTACGGCGGCTGGCAGGCCGACCTGCTCCGGCAGACCGGGGCCGGCCTGGTGCTGGACCCGGTCGACACCGAGTCCGCCGGCGCCGAGCTGGCCCGGCACCTGCGCGACGAGTCGTGGCTGAAGCAGGCCCGGGACGCCGCACACCGGCTGGCCGTGGAGCAGTTCTCCCGTGACCTGCTCTTCGAGAAGTTCGAGGCGGTGCTGAACCGGTCGGCACAGCTCGAACCCGCCAACACCTGATTCGGGGGAACAGTGGAACTGCGTGCGTACGTCCGGGCCTGCCGGCGCCGATGGCTCTGGCTGCTGGTGCCGGTGCTGGTCGCCGCCGGCATCGCGGCCGGGCTGACCATGGCCGGCGCGCCGGGCCACAAGTCGTCGATGGTGCTGTACGTCAGTTCGGGCAACTCCGACCCGGACTCGGGGGCGCGGCGGCTCAACTCGTACATCGCACTGCTGACCGGCCCCCGGGTGGCGCAGGCCGTGGTCGACCGGATGGGCCCGGAGATCACCGTCGAGCAGGTGCAGAAGAGCCTGTCGGCGCAGATCCGTGAGGGCACCGACCTGCTGGAGATCGCCGCCGTCGCCCAGGACGCCGACCAGAGCAAGCAGATCGTCACGACCGCCGCGTCGGTGCTGGTCGGGCTGGCCCGGCAGATCGGCGCGCCGGCCGACCCGGACGCCGGGCCGGCTGCCCAGGTGTCGATCGTGCAGGACGCGGTCACCGTCGAGGAGCCGGACGACCTGGCCCGCAACGCCGGGTTCGCCGCGGCGCTGGGCCTGCTGATCGGGGCCTCCGCGGTCGCCGTGAAGGAGGCCACCGGCCGTACCGTCGCCGAGGAGGACGACCTGCGGCGGCTCGGCCTGGACGCGGTCGGGACCATCTCGATCGGCAGCCGCTCCCGGGACAATCATCCGGATCAGGCGCTCGCCGAGGCGTTCCGCCGGCTGCGCAGCCTGCTGCCGGTGCTGGCCGAGCACCCGGCCCCGGCGGTCCCGGCACGCGGCCGTTCGCTGCTGCTCACCGGCGCGAGCCGCAAAGAGGGCACCACGGCCGTCACCTGCGGCCTGGCCATAGCGATGGCCGAAACGGGGGCGCGGGTGGTGCTCGTCGACGCCAACATGCGGACGCCGGGGATCGGGCGCTATCTGTCGCTGGACGCCGCGCCCGGCCTCGCCGAGGTGCTGGCCGGCACCGCCCGGATGCCCGACGTGCTCCAGGACTCGCTCGGCGGCCGGGTGACCGTGCTGCCGGCCGGGGAGCACGCGCCCGATCCGGGTGAGCTGCTGGCCTCGCCCCGGCTGGGCGCGACCGTGCGCACGCTGACCGAACGCTACGACATCGTGCTGGTCGACGGCCCGGCGTTGCAGGGCGTCGCCGACGCCACGGTGATCGGGCAGGTCACCGACAGCGCGCTGCTGGTGGTGCGGGCCGGGCGGACCCGGACCGCGGACGTGGAGAAGTCGATCGACCTGCTCCAGCGGGTCGGCGCGAAACTCGCCGGCGCGGTGCTCAACGCGTTGCCGCGCAGGCTGCCGGAGAACGGCTCCTGGCACGGCCCGGCCGAGGTGAGCACCGGGGTGGACAGCCCCGACCTGGTCTTCGGGCTGGACCCGACGCAGTCGCCACGGCTCGACGACACGTTCGTGTCGCTGCCGGTCGTCGGGACCGCCCGGGGCCGGGCGAAGGTGGCCGACGCAGAGAACGACCAAGCCCCTGATGTGCCGGCCCAGCGCAGCGGCGCCGACGACGACGCCGACGAGGAGCAACAGCGCAGTGAGTGACCTACGGATCGGGATCCGGGAGGCCGGCCCGATCGCCCTCGCCGGAAAGGTGCTGCGGGAGCCATCCGTCCAGCTGCTCGCGTCGCAGGTGCTGACCGGCGCGGTGGCGATGGCGGCGAACATCCTGATGGTCCGGTCGCTGAGCCCGGCCAACCGGGGCGAGGTGGCGCTGCTGCTCCAGGTGGTCTATCTCGCCACCCAGCTGTTGCTGCTCGGCACCGAGCGCAGTTTCGTGGCGGCGTACCACAACGTGTCGCCCGCTCCCGCCGTCCGTGCGTATGCGCGGCTGCTCGCCGTACCATGCCTGCTGTTTCTCGGGGGTGCGGTGATCTGGCAGATCGCCGCGCCCGCGCATCTCACGCCGGGCCCGTTGATCGTCGCGATGCTCGCCTGGTTCGCTCTGATCGAGGCGACCAGCCTGGCCACCCGGTCGATCGCCATCGCGGTGGGCCGGGTCCGGGACTTCCTGCTGGCCCGGGTGATCGAGGCGTTGCTGCTGTTCACCATGCTGGTCGGGCTCTATGTGGGGCACGCCAGCCACCCGGAGTGGTGGTTCCTGGCCTACCTGATCGCCGGGGCCACACCGACCATCGTCTACCTGGCGATCTGGCTGCGGCTGCCGGTGGTCGCCGACGCCGGCCCGGTCCGTCCGGAGCAGAACCGGCAGGTACGGCGGGAGGGGCTGTCGCTGTTCCCGGCCGCCCTGTCGAACATGGCCATGCTGCGGGTGGACCGGCTGGTCATCCCGGCGCTGGCGTCGACCGCGGCGCTCGGCCACTACACGTCGGTGGCGACGATGACCGAGCTGCTGGCCTGGCCGATCCGGGCGTACGCCGACTCGCGGCTCGGCAAATGGCGGGCCTCGCACAACGAGGGCGGCCTGCGTGCGGCGCCGATCGTGGCCGCCGCGGCCGTCTACGTGCTGGTGGTGGTGCCGCTGGTGGCCGGTGGCCTGTATCTGCTGATCGAGCCGCTGTTCGGGCACGAGTACGCCGACGCCAAGGTGATCGTGCTGCCGCTGGTGGCGGCGGCCGGCCTGTACGCGGTGTCCCGGATCAGCCTGGGCCTGCTGATCGCCAAGGGACACGGCGGTCTCGTGTCGGCCGCCGAGATCGCCGGGTTCGTGGTGAGTTTCGCCGCCTACCTGCTGCTGATCCCCAAGCTCGGCATCCTCGGCGCGGCTTACGGCTCGCTCGCCGGCTACGGCGCCTGCCTGGTGTTCGCGATGGCGGCGAGCCGGATCGTGGGCCGACGTTGAGAACGCCCGGTGTCCTGCTGATCCTCGTCGCGATCGGCGGCCGCTACACCCTGGACCGGGCCGGCCTGCTGGAGCTGGCCTGGGTCGACCTGCGGGTGATCGGCCTGATCATGGCGCTGGTGGCGCTGGGGATCCACACCGGGCTCGGAAAGCACCCGACCGTCACCAGAGAGGGCTGGCTGCTCGCCGCCCTGTTGTTCTTCCTGTTCCAGATCGCGTCGGCGCTGTGGGCGCCGCCGGCCGCCCGGGTCGGCCCGCAGGTCCTGGACCTGGTGCTGCTGGGCGTGCTGGTGCTGGCCTTCTACCGGTATTCGCTCGCCGATCCGGAGATGGTCGCCCGGTTGACGTTCCAGCTGTTCTTCGTGGCCGCGATCGTCTACGCGCTGGCCGCCATCTTCATCAGCGGTCCCGGCGAGCAGGGCCGCTACTCGGCGTTCGGGGGCGGGCCGAACGTGTTCGCCCGGATCGAGGTGCTCGGGGTGATCAGCGCGGTCGCCCTGTTCATGCTGACCGGCCGGATCCTGCCGTTGCTGGTGATCCCGCTGTTCCTGCTGGCCACGGTGCTGTCCGGGTCGCGGGGCACGCTCGTCGCCGGTGGGGTGGTCGGTTTCGCCGCGCTGCTCAAGCTGCGGCACCGGCTGCGCGGCTCGGCGATCGCCGCGGCCGGGCTGGTGGCGGTGGTCGCCGTAGGCGCCATCTGGGCTTTCGCCCCACCCGAGTTCACCGATCTGTTCCAGGAACGGTTCGTTGAACAGACCGTGCAGGAACAATATCTCTCCGGGCGGACCGACATCTGGATGGCCGCCGCTGACATGTTCATCGACTACCCGATAGCCGGCTCCGGCGTGGACGGCTTCTACGGGCTGATCGGCGTCAACCAGGCCGTCGAGTATCCGCACAACTACGTGCTGGCGGTCGCCGCCGAGGGCGGGCTGGCCGGGCTCGGGCTGCTCACCGCCTCGGTTCTGCTGTGGACCCGGATCGTCCGCGGTGGCGGCGCCCGCCCTCAGCTGACCGGCCTGACCGTGGCGGCGACCGTCTTCGTGGCGCTGTCCGGCCTGTTCTCCGGCGACTACTACGACTCCCGGCTGGCCTGGATGTTCGCCGGGCTGGCGGCGGCCGCGGCCCTGGTGCCCGCGGAGAACCGGATACCGGTGATGGCCCGATGAAGCGGCGCACGATCCTGGCCGCCGGGCTGGGCGGGGCGCTCGCCGCCGGCGCGACCGGGCTGCACCTGGTCCGTGGGGCCGGCGCCGAGGACGACGTCCCCGAGGTGCGGGATCCGATGCCGGCCGGGCCGCCCGCGGTGGAGCAGGTGGCGAAGATCAAGCCGGTCGCGTACTGGACCGGGATCTTCATGAAGAGCTGGGAGTTCGCGTACGGCAACGCGACCCCGCTGAGCCGGTCCAAGGACAGCCGCGACCACTACGACCTGGCGTACGACGTCGACGCGTGCACCGCGATGTACCGGGCCACCGGCCAGCGCCGCTACCTGGACCGGGCGCTGATCTGGATGGAGAACGTGGTCGCCGCCGCCGCGCCGTCGGCGTCGCTGGCGAAGAGCTCGTTCGCCGACCGGTTCCAGGGCTGGGGGTCGAGCCGGGCCGGCGGTGGCGGCGACGAGGTGCCGCTCTACGAGTCGTATCTGTGGCGGTACGGCACCAACCTGCTGGTCGCCATGAAGGACCTCACCGACGCCGGGTACAAGGCCCGCTACCAGCGGCTGCTGGGGTTCGCCGAGGTCGACGTCTTCGACAAGTGGTACACCCGCGGCCCGAAGAGCTACATCTACCGCGAGCGCACCCACATGGCCGCGCACTGGGCGATGATCGCGATGAACATCGCCCACCTCACCGCCGACCAGTCACGCAAGGCCCGATGCAACACGGTCGTTGACCAGATCAGCACCCAGTTGCGCCAGCAGCTGCGCCGTAACCCGGCCGAGCCGACCGCCTGGTTCTGGAGCGACGTGTGGGACTCGGCGAAACGGCCGGGCCAGGACGTCGGCCACGGCAACGGCGTGGTCACGTACGTGGTCGAGGCCCGGGACCGGAACCAGGGCTGGTCGGCCGCCGACCTGGCCGCCTTCTCGTCGCTGCTCACCAAGGTGATCTGGCCGGGCGGGACGACGTATCACGCCTATGTGGACGGCACCGGCACCGACAACGGCTGGTGGTCCGACGGCTTCGTGAAGCTGGGCCGCTACGACCCGGCCGTGCAACTGCGGCTGGAGAAACACCAGGTGGTGAACGATCAGTTCGCCGCGAACATGGCGCTCAACGCCCGCCTGCTGCGGGCCTGAGCACCGGAAGGGAAAAGACGAGATGACGGCATCGCTGCTGGAACCGGCGGCACGCGAGTGGAAGGAGACGCTCCAGCAGGTCAGCCACGACATGTATCACGTGCCCGACTACGTGGTCCTGGACGCCCGGCTCTACGGCGGCGTGCCCGCCGCGTTCCACTTCGAACAGGATGGGCGGCGGTTGCTCATTCCGCTCATCCTGCGGGACATCCCGGGCACCGGCCTCAAGGACGCGATCTCACCGTACGGCTACCCGGGCCCCGTCGGCACCACTGACGATCCCGCGTTCTGGGACGCCGCCTGCTCGGCCTTCATCGACGTGCTGTCCGGCTCGGAAGTCGTCTCGGCCTTCGTCCGCCTGCACCCGCTCCTGCCCACCCCGGTCCTCGCCGACCACGGGAAACTGGTGTACCACGGCGAGACCGTGTCGATGGATCTGACCGTCTCCGAGGACGAGATGTGGAAACAGACCCGCGCCGACCATCGCAACCACATCAACCGGGCCAAACGGGCCGGCACCGAGATCGTGTTCGACGACTGGGACCGGCTCGGCGAGTGGGTCGAGGTCTACCACGACAACATGCGGCGGGTCGGCGCCACCTCGTACTACTTCTTCACCCGTGAGCACCTGTCGGCGCTGCACGACGCGGTGGGCGACAAGATGCACCTGGTGGTGGCGCTGGAGGACGGCGAGGTCGTCGGGGGCAACACCTTCTTCTCGTACGACGGGATCGCCACCGGTTACGTGTCGTCGACCCGCCGTGCCCCGAAACGGTACGCCGACGAGCTGCTCTACGACTCGGTGCGCCGCTGGTGCAAGTCCCGCGGCGACAAGGTGTTCCACCTGGGCGGCGGCAAGGGCGGGGCGAACGACTCGCTCTTCTCGTACAAGGCCGGGTTCTCGCCCAGCCGGAACGCGTTCCACACCTGGCGGGTGATCACCGACCCGGGCGCCTACCAGCGGCTGGTCCACGACCGCCGCCCGGACGCCGATCCGGCCGACCTGACCGCCACCTTCCCGGCCTACCGTTAGGAGCCCCGTCATGCGGATCACCTGTGTCGGCGGAGGGCCGGCCGGACTGTACTTCGCGACGCTGGCGAAGCTCGCCGACCCCGGCAACGAGGTCACCGTGGTGGAGCGGAACCCGGCCGGCGTCACCTGGGGCTGGGGGGTGGTGTTCTGGGACGACCTGCTCGACGACCTGTTCCGGTACGACCCGGTCAGCGCCGACCGGATCTGGGAGGCCGCCTACAAGTGGGACGAGTACGAGGTCCGGGCGACCGGCAAACCCACCAGCCACCTGCCCGGGTACGGCTTCAGCCTGGGCCGGCACAAGCTGCTCGAGATCCTCTCCGAGCGGGCGGTCGAGCTGGGGGTGAACATCACCTGGTCCGATGAGCTGACCGACCTGGCCGACCTGCCACCGTCCGACCTGGTGGTGGCGTGCGACGGGGCGCGCAGCCGGATCCGGGAGGCGCACGCCGAGCACTTCGGCGCCGAGGTGGAGGTGGCCCGCAACAAGTACATCTGGCTGGGCACGCCCAAGGTGTTCGACACGTTCACGTTCGGGTTCGAGCAGACCCCGGCCGGCTGGATCTGGTTCCACGCCTACCCGTTCGACGCCAAGACCTCCACGTTCATCGTCGAGTGCACCCCGCAGACCTGGTCCGAGCTGGGCTTCGACACCCTCGACGCGCGGGACGGCACCGCGCGGCTGCGGCAGATCTTCGCGTCCCATCTGGACGGCGCCGAGCTGATCGACCACCGGGCCGAGGTCGGGCGCACCGGCTGGCAGAGTTTCCGGCGGGTCACCGCGCACCGCTGGGACCACGGCAACCTGGTGCTGATGGGCGACTCCGCGCACACCACCCACTTCGCGATCGGGTCCGGCACGAAACTGGCCATGCAGGACGCGATGGCTCTGGCCGACGCGGTCGCCTCCGGCGACGATCTGGCGGTGGCCCTGGAACGGTACGAGCACCGGCGCAAGGCCGCGATGGCGCCGTTGCAGCGTGCGGCGCGGGCGAGCAGCGCCTGGTTCGAGAAGATGCCGGAGTACGCCCACCTGCCGGCCGGCCGGTTCTCGTACGCCCTGTCGAACCGCCGCGGCGAATACCCGACCTGGCGTTACCTGCTGCACATGGCGACACAGACGTCGATCCCGCGCACCCTGCTGCGGTGGACGCTGAGCGCCCGCCGGTGGAGCCGGGCCCGCCGCCGGACCGACGGCGGTCAGGTCACCCACGGGCACGCGATCCTGCCCAACACCGCCTGAGAAGAGGAAGGCCGATGGCCGAAGGCGCCCTGCTGGAACCCGGCGACCCGGCGTGGGCGGACGCGTTGCGGCGCGTCCACCACGACGTCTACCACCTGCCCGGGTACGTGACTCTCGACGCCCGCCTGGCCGGGGGCGACCCGGTCGCGTTCCGGTACGACGAGATGGGCCAGGTCCTGCTGCTGCCACTGGTGCTGCGGCCGGTCCCCGGCACCGGGCTGCGGGACGCGGTCTCCCCCTACGGCTACCCGGGCCCGGTCAGTGACGTGCCACCGTCGGACACCGGCTTCTGGACGCGGGCCGCCCGGCACATGGCGGCGCTGCTGCGCACCCATGACGTGATCACCGTCTTCGCCCGGCTGCACCCGCTGCTCCCGGCGCCGGTCGCGGCCCTGGCCACGGCACTTCCCGGCGCCGGGGCGGTGGTGCGGCACGGCGAGACGGTGTCGGCCGACCTGACGCTCACCCCCGAGCAACTGTGGCAGGACACGCACCGCACCCATCGCAACCAGATCAACAAGGCGAAACGGGCCGGGGTACGGGTCGTCGTCGACGACTGGGATCTGCTGGAGTCGTGGGTGGCGACCTATCACGCGACGATGCGCCGGGTCGGGGCGACCGAGTTCTACTTCTTCGGGCTGGACCACTTCCAGCGGATGCGCTCACTCCTGCCCGATCAGATCCATCTGGCGGCGGCCGTCCGGGACGGTGAGGTGCTGGGCGGAAACCTGTTCTTCGCCCATCAAGGGATCATGCAGACTCATCTCCAGTCCACCCGGGACGGCCAGATCTGGTGGGCCGACAAGCTGCTCTACCACGAGGTACGGCTGTGGGGCCGGGACCGGGGACACCTGGTCCACCACATCGGTGGCGGGGTGGGCGGGGCGGACGACTCGCTGTTCCGCTACAAGGCGGCGTTCGCGGCCGGCCGGCAGGACTTCCACACCTGGCGGGTGGTCACCGATCCACTGGCCGTCGAGAAGCTGTGCGGGGTGCCCACCGACGCGATGATGTCGGGCCGCTTCCCGCCCTATCGGTAGGCGCGATGACCCACCCGGTATGACGTCGGGTAGATCAACCACAGGTCATTCATAGACTTCGATGTTTTGCTGCGGGCTCCCCCAACGGCAGAAGGAGGAGCCATCATGCAGGACCCCATCGAGGACCCCATCCAGTCGGACAACGACGCGTTCGTGCGCGAGGTGCACGACAAAGGTCTCGCCTACGACCTTCCGGTGATGACCCGGCGGCGGATGCTGACCGCGGTCGGCGGTGCCGGGGCGCTGGCCGTGGCAGGCGGCGCCCTGCTCGGCGGCTCGGCCGACCCGGCACTCGCGGCCTGTGCGGCCGAGGTCGACTCGGAGACCGCCGGACCGTACCCGGCGGACGGCTCGAACGGGCCGAACGTACGTGTGCTCTCCGGCATCGTGCGCAGCGACATCAGGTCGTCGTTCGGCACGTCGACGACCACCGCGCCCGGCGTCCCGCTCCAGTTCTCGCTGACCGTGCTCAACTCGGCGTGCACACCGACGGTGGGCGCGGCGATCTACGCGTGGCACTGTGACCGGGCCGGGCGCTACTCGCTGTACTCGTCGGGCGTGACGAACCAGAACTACCTGCGCGGCATCCAGGTGACCAACTCGTCCGGCACGGTGACGTTCACCAGCATCTACCCCGGCTGCTACGCGGGCCGGTGGCCGCACATCCACTTCGAGGTGTACTCGTCGCTGGCCGCGGCCACCAGCGCATCCGGGCTGATCAAGAAGACGTCACAGATCGCGCTGCCCGAGTCGGTCTCCCGGACCGTCTACGCCAGCGCCACCGGGTACTCGCAGAGCGTCACCAACCTGAGCCGGATCACCCTGGCCAGCGACATGGTGTTCGGCGACGACCTGGCCGCCACCCAGATGGCCACCGTCACCGGTTCGGTCTCGGCCGGCTACGTGGCGAACCTGACGATCACAGTCCCGTAGCCTCCGGGTTGATTGCCGAGCGGCCGCCGCCTTCCTCCTCTCTCGGTGGCGGCCGCTCACCCCGCCTCGCCCGCCAGCCCGCCCCTCACCCTCTCGCCCTCCCCCTCTCACGCGCACCCGGTCACCCACGCCCACTCGCCCACTCGCCCTCGCCCTCTCACGCGCACCCGGTCGCCCACCCCCACTCGCCCACTCGCCCTCTCGCCCCCCGCGCCGCTGCTCTGCGGGAACGGTCGGCGGAACTCGGGGATGGGCGCTGCCGATAGGCTCCGGCGCGTGCGCGATCCCGGTTACCTCGATGCGGTCCGGTCGTCCTACGACCATGTCGCCGCCCACTACGCCACCCTCTTCAACGACGAACTCGCCGACGAGCCGATGCTGCGGAGTGTCCTGACGCTCTTCGCGGACCTGGTGACCGCGCCCGGCAACGTCTTCGCCGACGACGGCTCCGGGCTCACTCCGGCCGGGCCCGGACGGGTCGCCGACGTCGGCTGCGGACCTGGACACGTAGCCGCCTTCCTGCGCGGCCGTGGTCTCGACGTCTTCGGCGTGGACCTGTCCCCTGGCATGATCGCCCAGGCCGGCGCCACCTACCCGGAACTCCACTTCGAAGTCGGCTCGATGACCGATCTCGACCACCCCGCGGAGAGCCTGTCCGGCCTGGTCGCCTTCTACTCCACGATCCACTTCCCGACCCCGGAACTGCCGGCCGTCTACCGCGAGTTCCACCGGGTCCTGAAACCGGGAGCGCCGCTGCTGCTGGCGTTCCAGGCCGGCGACGAGCCGAAACACTTCACCCACGCCTGGGACCACGACGTGAACCTGACCATCCACCGCCGCCGCCCGGAGACGGTCACGAATCTGCTGACCGAGGCCGGCTTCCGCACGATGCTGACCAGCGTCTACGAGCCGCCGTCACGCCCCGGCCGCCCCCACGCCTACGTGATCGCCCACCGTCTCCCCTGATCCCGCCAACCGCATCGACCGCCAGCCGTCGCTCACCACGCTGAAACCGCCCACATTCCAGCGCCCAGCGACGGCTCACGGCCTCAGCCGTCGCCCACCACGCCCAAACCACCCACATTCCAGCGCCCAGCGACGGCTCACGGTCCCAGCCGTCGCCCACCACGCCCAAACCGCCCACATTCCAGCGCCCAGCGACGGCTCGCGGCCTCAGCCGTCGCTCACCACGCCCAAACCGCCCACAATCCAGCGCTCAGCGACGGCTGGCGGTCTTGGCCCTGACTGACAGGTTGCGAACGGTCTCCGGCAACGCGCTGGGACCTCCAGCCGGCCGGGGCGGCTGTTGCGCCGCACCGAACGACGGCCGGGTACCGGGTGACTTCGGGAGCGCCGGTGATCGGGTGGGCTCGGCGGTGGCCCGTGCTCGGTGACGGGCGGGGAGTGGGGGGCGGGTCATGTAAGGAACTCCGGTACTTGATCAGTCCGGTGTCCTGGGGTTGCATGAGCATCCCGGTTGGTCCGGTGGGTGGCGTTGAAAGTGGGTCTG
>NZ_JBEZXU010000062.1:0-66560 GCF_040638175.1 Actinoplanes sp. NPDC026670 | reverse complement strand
TCGCCAAGGAAACCCGCAACAAACGCTCATAACCGCAGGTCAGGGGGTTAACTTTCCCGAACCCGCAGAGGGTCAGTTTTCGGAAAGCGCTGACACCCCCAGCAGGGACAGGAGCACGCACACGGCCGATCGTGAGCGTCCACCCACGCAGGGACGACGACCAGCGCACACGCAACGTCAACGTGTGCGCTGGTCACCGCTACGGCGATGCCTACCGGCCAACACTCGACACACCGGGTGGTGAACACCCCGTCAGCGAAAGGGTGCCGCCGGACCGGTAGTCAGGGCCGAAGCCGCCAGACCGCATGGCTTGCGATAGCCGTAACGGGGAAGATGCCAGGTCAGCCACGAGCGCCCAGGCCGCCAGGCCGTGTGGCCAGGGGTAACCGTGAGCGGACGAACTACCGTGCCGGGTGCGGGCCGAGGCCGCCAGGCCGTGTGGCCAGGGGTAACCGTGAGCGGACAACCGCCGGACCGGGCGCGGGCCGAGGCCGCCAGGCCGTGTGGCCAGGGGTAACCGTGACCGACTGGGACGTGACACCAGCCGTAACGCGGGGGTTCGGGGGGCTCGGCCCCCCGATGAAACGCGAAGAGGGCCCCGGTCCGCGCACTCCGCGGACAGAGACCCCCTGCACTCGTAGCGGGGACAGGATTTGAACCTGCGACCTCTGGGTTATGAGCCCAGCGAGCTACCGAGCTGCTCCACCCCGCGTCGGTAGGTAAACCCTAGCGCACTGGGTTCGAGGGCTGCAAAACGGCCCCCGTATGGGCCGGTGTGGGGAGGGTGAACCAGAAGCGGCTGCCTCCTTCCGGGTTGGGGTCGACGCCTACGGTGCCGCCGTGGCGTTCGATGATTCGCTGGACGATGGCCAGGCCCAGGCCGGTTCCGGCGTAGCGTTCGCTGCCGTCGGCTCGGGTGAAGGCGTTGAAGACTTCGGCTCGCTGGGCTTCGGGGATGCCGATGCCTCGGTCGGCTATCTCGATTCGGCAGGTCGTGGGGGTCGGGGTGGTGGCGTGGAGGGTGATTTCGGCGGCGCGGCCGGGTGGGGTGTATTTGATGGCGTTGCCGATGAGGTTGTCGAGCACCTGGCGGATCAGGGTGGGGTCGCCGAGTGCTGTGGGTAGCGGGTCGCGGTTGATGGTGGGTGGGTTGTCGCTGCTGCTGTGGGCGGTGCGTTCGTCGAGGATGCTGTCGACCAGCTCGTCCAGGGGCACCTCGTTGATGCGCAGCGCGGTGTTGTCGGCGGTGGCGTAGGCGAGCAGGTCGTCGATCAGGTGCTGCATGAGGGCGGCGCTGCCGCGGACCCGGGTCAGGTAGTTGCATTGTTTGTCGGAGAGGTCGCCGTCGTCGATCACCGAAATTAGTTCGGCGAAGCCGATCACGTTGGCCAGCGGGTTGCGCAGGTCGTGGGCCACGACTCCGGCGAAGCCGACCAGTTCCTCCTCGCGGCGGCGTAGCTGCTGTTCGACGGTTTCGCGGCGCTGGATGTCGTCGCGGAGTTCGGCGGTGGCCTGGTCGACGCGGCGCAGCGCCCGGTCGCGGGAGGTGACCAGGGTGCCGGTCAGGGTGGCCAGCAGGACGGTGATGACGCCGCCCACGATCAGGGCGATGGGGGCCGGCCAGGATTGGGTGGCGGGCAGCAGCCGTACGGTGGGCCGGACCGTCAGCTGCCAGTGCGGGAGCTGGGCCGGGACGGCCACGGCGCGGGCCGGCAGGTTGTGGTCGGTGGGGGCGCCGGAGGTCCAGGTGGCGATGGTGACCGGTGGCCCGGCGGAGATGTCGGCGAATTCGACGTCTACCTGGTCGCCGCCGATGAGGCCGACCGGCATGCCGAGGAACCGGCGGCCTTCGAAGGTCATGGCCACCCAGCCGCGGAACCGGCCGGCCTCGGCGGCGGGCGTGGTCGCGTGGACGGCGGCGGCCATCACGAACGAGCGGCCGGCGCTGCCGGCGGGCTCGAAGGTGGAGCTGGTGGTGACGCCGCCGTCGGTACGGGCCCGCTGGAGCGCCGTGATGGCCTCGGTGGTCTGGGTGCCGCCGTGGATGGTGCCGGAACCGCCGTCGAGCGGACGGCCGAGCACGGGCACGTAGAGCGCGCCGGCCTGGTCGGTGGTGAGGTCGGGGGTGACGTCGGTGCCTCCGCGGGCCCGCCAGGTGGCGCGGACGTCGCCGGCGGTGGCCGTGGTGGCCGGCACGACATACGTGACCTCGACCGCGCCGGGCAGCCGTTCCCCGTTCATCGGCGCGGTGATGGCGGTGAACCCGGCCGCGTCGAGTGCCGGCTGTGCGCCGATGGACGCGGACAGGTCGGTCAGGGCCACCGCGTACTGGACGAGTTCGGCCTGCACCACCTTGGCGAGGATGTCGAGTTTCTGGGCGAAGGCGCGTTCGCTCCAGTCGCGTGCCGACAGGTGCAGGGCCACCGCGGACAGCCCGGTGCCGAGCGCGCCGAGCAGGATCACCAAGCCGATGACGAGAGCGGAACGGTGCCGACCGGCCATGACTCGACGCTACTGGGGACACTCCTGGGCGAGAGCCGAAAGGAGTGTCCCCGTGGTGCCGTTTCAGCAGTTGGTGTAGCCCTTGCCGGCGGTCGTCCACCGGCAGCTGTCGATCGTCTTGCCGGCGTCGGTTCGCAGGGTCGCGGTGTCGCCGCCGTTGTTCCACACGTGGTACGACTTGCCCCAGTAGCGGGTGGCGGTGGTGTTGGCGCCCTTGCCGGTACGGACGATCACGCTCTTTCCGGCGGCCAGTGTGTAGCTGCTGGTGAACCGGTAGAGGTTGCCGGCGGCGTCGCGCACCGTCCAGCCCTTGAGGTTGAGCGCCTTGCTGCTCTTGTTGGTCAGCTGCGCGTACTCCCCGATGATGCTCTTGTTGGTGCTGCTGTCCACGCCCGGGGCGTTGTACTGGATCCGGGTGAACTGGATCGAGCCGACTGCGGGTGTGGTGGTGGGTGGTGTGGTCGGGGTGGTCGGCGGGGTGGTGCCGCCGCCGGAGCCGCCGACGTCCACGGTCCGGGTGTACGTGTTGCTGGTGATCAGGTTCTCGGCGGAGGCGTACGCCGCGTTCCCGGTCTCGGCGATGACCGCCCGGTAAGTCTGCTGTCCGCCGGGCTGACCGGTGGCGGCGCCCTGGAATTCGGCGTCGTTGTCGCCGTCGTCGTTGGGTGGTGTGGCGCCGCCCTCACCGGCGGGCCCGTCGGTGACGCCCGACGCGACCGCGACCCAGCTGCTGCCGTTCTGCCGTTCCACCCGGACCGGAAAGTACGGCTGGTCGGGGCTGGTGTGCACGTTGAAGCTGATGCTGCCGGAGCCGGTCGAGGTGACCGTGAACGCGGCGCCGACCTTGAGCGGGGCCTGCACGATCCGCGAGTACTGCCCGCCGGATTCGACAGCCCACACGAAACCGGAGTCCATGACCCGGCGGATCGTCCACCGGCCGTTGCTGCCGGCGGTGACGGTGGTGGGCATGTCGGTTTCGAACTGGGTGGCCGGCGACAGCTCGGACCCCTGGGTGGCGTCCTTGCCCCACTTGTAGGCGGCCTCACGCAGTGTGACGGTGGCGTTCGCGGTGGCGGTGCCGGTCAGGGTCACCGTGCCGAAGCCGACCTGGGCCGGTGGCGTGTCGAACGTCGGCGCCGCGGCCCACGCCGGCGTGGCGCCGAATACGCCGCTGCCCGCGATGAGCACGCCTAGCGCGGAACCCGTACCGAAAACTGTTTTCGGTCGTCTGAACATGTGTTGGAAATCCTCCATTGTGCGGCCGGGCGATGAGGTTATCGAAAGCGATTCGAGGTGGTCATCGTTCATCCCGCCTGCGCACCCTACCCGCAAAGTCGCAGGTAGAAGCTGTTTGCCCGGGTGTCGGTAAAGTTATCGGCAGCTCCGACCGAGGGATTGTGCAAGGAATGATTGAACTAGCCGCCGATTGTTCTCGGTGCGCCGCGTTGTGCTGCGTTGCCCCCGCCTTCGCCAAGTCGTCCGATTTCGCGGTCGACAAACCGGCCGGGCGGCCGTGCCGGAATCTGGGCGACGATTTCCGTTGCACCATTCATGAGGAGCTGCCGCGGCGCGGGTTTCCGGGCTGTGTGGTGTTCGACTGTTTCGGGGCCGGGCAGCGGATCACCCAGGACACCTTCGGCGGGCGGGACTGGCGGTCCGCGCCGGAGCTGGCCGGTGACATGTTCGCGCTGCTCCCGGTGGTGCGGCAGCTGCACGAGCTGATGTGGTACCTGACCGAGGCGCTGAAACTGGACGAGGCGCGGCGGCTGCACCCGGAGCTGCGGGCGGTTCTCGGCGAGACCGACGCCCTGGCCGGTGGTGATCCCGGCGATCTGCGCGGGCTGGACGTGGACGCGTACCGGATGAAGGTCGTGCCGTTGTTGCGGAGAGTGAGTGAGACGGTCCGGTCCCGGGCCGGTGGCCGCCGCCCGGACCACAGCGGCGCCCGGCTGATCGGACGTCGCATGCGGGGCGCCGATCTGCGCGGCGCGAGCTTCCGCGGCGCGTTGCTGATCGGCGCCGACCTGCGCGACGCGGATCTGCGGCGGGCCGATTTCACCGGCGCCGACATGCGGGGCACTGATCTGCGTGGCGCAAATCTGGACGGAGCGATCTTCCTGACCGCGTCGCAGCTGCGTGCGGCAGTGACTGACGCCGATCACCCCTAAGATGGGCGCATGCAACCGGTGTCCGGTGTGGTGTGGGTCCTGACCGTTGCCGGCATCGTCGGCCTGCTGCTCTTCGACTTCTTCTTCCACGTGCGCAAGGCCCATGTGCCGAAACTGCGTGAGGCGGCACTGTGGACGTCGATCTACGTGTCGATCGCGATCCTGTTCGGTGTCGGCGTCTGGATCTTCGGCGGCTCCACGATGGGCCAGGAGTATTTCGCCGGCTACGTCACCGAGGAGGCGCTGTCGGTCGACAACCTCTTCGTGTTCCTGCTGTTGCTGAGCAGTTTCAAGGTGCCGCGCGCCGACCAGCAGAAGGTGCTGTTGTTCGGGATCGTGGTGTCGCTGCTCGCCCGGACCGGGTTCATCCTGCTCGGCTCGGCTCTGATCAACTCGTTCGCCTGGATCTTCTACCTGTTCGGGCTGATCCTGCTGGTCACCGCGGGCAACCTGCTCAAGGAGAAACACGACGAGGGCGAGGCGCCGGACAACATCGTGATCCGGCTGGCCCGGCGTTTCCTGCGGACTTCGGAGACGTACGACGGGGACAAGCTCTTCACCTACCAGGACGGCAAGCGGGTGCTCACGCCGATGCTGCTGGTGATGGTGGCGATCGGCGGGACTGACATCCTGTTCGCGCTGGACTCGATCCCGGCGATCTTCGGCCTGACGCAGAACGTGTACCTGGTCTTCACCGCCACCGCCTTCTCCCTGCTGGGGCTGCGGCAGCTGTACTTCCTGATCGACGGCCTGCTGGACCGTCTGGTCTTCCTGTCCTACGGGCTGGCCGCGATCCTCGGGCTGATCGGCGTGAAACTGGTCCTGCACGCCCTGCACGAGAACAATGTGCCGTTCATCAACGGCGGTGAGCCGGTCGACGTGGTGGAGATCCCGACCACGGTCTCGCTCGGCGCCATCGTCGGCGTCCTGCTGATCACCGTGGTCGCGTCGCTGCTCAGCCCGAAGGGCCAGGCCCGGACGGTAGCGGCCGCGGTCCGCCGGTCGGCGCACGAGTTCCTCGACGTGGAGACCGACCCGGAGTACTGCGACGAGATCTACCACCGGCTGCTGGCCGAGGAGAAGAAGTTCGACGCGCTGACGCCGAAGCAGCGGTCCCTGCTTCGCCAGGAGACCGAGCTGACGGAGCTGCTGGACCGCGCGCACCGGGTGCACGACGAGCGGGTCGCCGCCGGGCACTGTTTCGTGCCGGCGACGACCTAGCCTTCGGGGTCGCCGGCGACGCGGTCAGCGGTCCCGGTTGAGGTAGGACGAGAGGTTCGTGGTCTGGCCGTCGTCGGGTGACTGGGAGACCAGGTTCGCCACCCGGGCGGCCAGGCTCGCGGCACGGGACGCCAGGTCCGGCTCGGACTGGCGGGAGTCCAGCTCGGCGCGCATGGCCTCCTCGGCGCGCATCGCGTCGGCCTCCACGCCGGGGCGGTCGGAGTGGTCCCGCGGACCGGAGACGGGCTCCTGGTAGTCCTGGTACTCCTGGTAGACCGGCTCGGCGTAGGCCGGCTGCTGGGCGTAGGCCGGCTGTTCGGCGTAGGCCGGAGCGGGAGCGGGCTCGGCGTACGCCGGCTCCTTGACCTCCGGAGCGGGCACCGGCACCTCGCCGAGCATCGTCACGGTCTGGCCCTGCCCGCCCAGGTGGTTGCTGAACTCCGGGCCGATGACCAGCCGGGACAGCATCCGCGCCTGCACGGCCGGCACCCCGATGAGATCGGCGTTCTCCACCCGGAACCGGGCGATCGCCTGCCGCATCGTGTTGGCCAGATGGTCGGCGGCGCTGATCTTGCTCAATTCGCCGCCGGCGAAGACCAGGGCCGGGAAGGTGCCCTCCGGCCCCTTGCAGACCAGCTGGATCTGGGTGACCGTGCCGTTGCGGCCGGTCTCCCGGTTGCCGGGCTGAACCCGCAGGTGCTGCGGCCAGAGCCAGAACAGCTCGCCACTACTGTGTGTGCTCTCACCGTCATGGACGTAACGCACCCGGCGGTCCGTGACGATGACGTCGGTCTCCTCCGGCAGCGTCCAGCGCGGCAGCGACGACGCCTCGTCGAACGCGTATTCGGCCACGGCGCAGCGACCGCGCCACAGGACGCGCTCACCGCCGTCAAGCGGTCCGAGGTCCGTGCCCTCTGGGGACAGGAAGTGCTGGTGGAACATGGTTGCCTTCCCCGTGCCTGCCGCGATCTCGTGAACAACGGCCGCAACGATTACAACCGGGTACAGGCGGTGTCGCCAGTCACCGGGCGTGAATCACACCGGAACTCGCCGAATCGACACAGGACGGTGATCAGGGATACACCAACGGCCGATTCAGCAATTACTTACGGTTACCGAAGAGCCCTTCGGGGGGTAGGGGAGAGGGTACCGCCGTAGCGTCCGGAACGGGAGACGCTCCACCGGTGAAGCGATCAAGATCGGTCTCGACCCGTCCCGGGAACCAGTCACCGGCGGCCCGCCGGGACAATTCGGCGATCGGCGGCGGGGTACGCCCGGCGACCACCACGAGATTGCCGAAGCGCCGCCCGCGCAGCACCGCCGAGTCCGCCACCAGACACGCCTCCGGCAGCGCGGCCCGGATCGTGGCCACCTGCGCTCGCGCATACCGCAGCGGCGGGCCGTCGGCGACGTTCGCGATCAGCCGGCCCGCCGGGTCCAGCACCCGGGCCACCTGCTGCGCGAACTCGGCCGAGGCCAGGTGCGCGGGGGTGCGGGCGCCGGCGAACACGTCCAGGACCACCACGTCGTACCCGGCGTCGCGCATCCCCTCGACCGCGGCACGGGCGTCGGAGACCCGTACCCGGATATTGCTGTTAGGGGGTAACGGCAGCGCCGACCGGACCAGCTCGACCAGCGGACCGTCGATCTCGACCACCCGCTGCGCCGAACCGGGCCGGGTCACCGCCACATACCGCGGCAGGGTCAGCGCGCCGCCGCCGAGATGCAGCACGCGCAGCGGGCGGCCGGCCGGGGCGGCCAGATCGATCGCGGCGGCCATCCGCCTGATGTACTCGAACTCCAGGTGGGTGGGGTCGGCCAGGTCGACGTGGGACTGCGGCGCCCCGTCCAGCAGCAGCGTCCAGGCGGTGTCGCGATCGGGGTCGGGCACCAGCTCCGCGACTCCCGAGGCGACCGTCTCGACCCGCGTCCGCGACGCCCTGCGCTGTGCCATCGCGCAAGTATCCCGGTAGCAGATCGGGAGCACCGGTGCGGGAACGCACAAGTGACGCCGGAAACTTCCGACGTTTACCCGCATGAGTTCGCTCCCGCAGACGATGACGCGGCGCGCGGTGGTGGGCGGGGTCGCCGCCACCGGCGTCGCGGCCGCGCTGACGACCGGCACGCCCGCCGCCGCGGCGGCCGCCGAACCGTCCCCGGCCGCTCTCCTGCCCGCCGACCCGCTGCTGCATCTGCTGCGCCGGGCCACCTTCGGGCCGAGCCCGGCCTCGATCGCCGAGATCCGCCGGCTGGGCGCCACGGCCTGGCTGGACCGGCAGCTCAGCCCGGCGTCGATCACCGACCAGGTGGCCGAGGGTGTGGTCGCCCGGCTGCCGCTGGCCCGGCTCTCCGCCACCGAGATCCGCTCCCGGGTGGCGGCCGGCACGCTCAAGCAGTACAGCTGGGACCCGATGTGGCAGCTCAGCTGGGCGGCGGTGGCCCGGGCGATCTGGAGCGAGCGGCAACTGCTCGAGGTGATGGCCGACTTCTGGAGCAACCACCTGAACGTGACGTGCCCGCAGGGCGACGTCTGGGACAGCCGGATCGACTACGACACGATGATCAGACAGAACGCCCTCGGCACGTTCGCCGGCCTGCTCAAGGCGTCGGCCCGGCACCCGGCGATGCTGACCTACCTGGACAACAGGTTCTCCAGCAAGGCCGCCCCGAACGAGAACTACGGGCGTGAGCTGCTCGAACTGCACACCGTGGGAATGGCCTACACCGAGGCGGACGTGCAGCACGCGGCCCGGCTGCTCACCGGGCTGACCGTGGACAACACGACCGGGAAGTACCGGTACGACCCGGCGATCCACGCCACCGGCGCGGTCCGGGTGCTCGCCTTCCAGCACGCCAACACGACAGCGGCCGGTGGTGAGGCGGCCGTCCTGGAGTTGCTCGACTACCTGGCCATGCACCAGACGACGGCCCGGCGGATCGTCACCAAGCTGTGTGTCAGGTTCGTCGCCGACGAGCCGCCGGCGTCGCTGATCACCACGCTGATCAAGGTCTACCTGGACAACCGGACGGCGATCGTGCCGGTGCTGCGGGCGCTCTTCACCTCGGCCGAGTTCGCCGCTTCGGCCGGGGCCAAGACCCGGACGCCGTTCGAGGACCTGGCCGCGACCGTGCGGACCCTGGGCTACGGCCCGGCCGCCACCGGCACCAAGTTCTTGGAGAGCCTGTACTGGATGGCCCGGGACGCCGGGCAGGCGCCGTTGAACTGGGGCCCGCCGAACGGCTACCCGGACGTGGCGGCCGCCTGGTCCTCGCCGTCCGGGCTGCTGGTCCGATGGAACTTCCACCTCTCGATCGCGGCCGGATGGTGGCCGGACACCCTGGCCCGGCCGGCGAACCTGCTGACCGGGATGGTGGGGACGTTGCCCGCGACCTACGGCGCGCTGATCGAGGCGACCTCGGCGCGGCTGCTCGGGATCGCGCCGGCCGCCGCACAGACGGCGGCGCTGGCCGAGTTCTACGGCAAGACCCCGGCGTCGCCACTGAAGGCGAACGATCCGGCGGCCGGCTGGATGTATCCGTACCTGATGGGGATGCTGTTGAACTCCCCGTCCTTTGCCCTGAGGTGATCATGACGGAGATGTGTGGCTGTGCGGACAACCAGCAGGCCCTGCTGAGGCGGCGGACCGTGCTGGCGGGCGCGTTCGCCGGGCTGGCCGGGGCGACCCTGGACACGAGTCTGGCGTTCGCGGCCGATCCGGCCTACGCCGGGGACGTGCTGGTGCTGCTGTCGCTCCGCGGCGGCTTCGACGGGCTGTCCGCCGTGGTTCCGGCCGGTGACGCCGCCTATTACACGGCACGGCCCTCGATCGCCGTACCGAAATCGCAGTTGATCGGGGGTGGATCCTTCTTCGGTCTGCACCCCGCGCTGACGCCGCTGCTGCCGTATTGGACCGGCGGCCAGCTGGCCGCGATTCAGGCGGTCGGGCAGCCGGCGCCGAACCGATCGCATTTCTCGGCCATGGAGGACCTGGAACGGGCCGCGCCCGGCACCTCGATCCGGACCGGCTGGCTGAACCGGATGCTCGGGCTGTCCGGCGCCACCGATCCGATGCGGGCGGTCGCGATGGGCACCGCGATGCCGGCCCGGGTGCTCGCCGGCCCGGCGCCCTATCTCGGCGTCACCTCGATCGACAAGACGGTGCTGACCGGTGAGCAGGACGGCCGCCCGATCGCGGCGACGATGGCCAAGCTCTACGCGGGCGCGCCGGCCGGGCTCCGGCAGACCGCCGGGCAGCTGAACAGCGCCCTCCAGCGGACCGCGCAGATGCGGGCCGCCGGGTACAAACCGGCCAACGGCGCCGTCTACCCGGGCACCGACCTGGGCAACGCGCTGCGTGACGTGGCCCGGCTGATCAAGTCGGAGACCGGGCTGATGACCGCGACGGTCGACTCCGGCGACTGGGACATGCACGAGAACCTCGGCTCGGCGGTCGCCGGCAAGCGGATGTTCGACCAGCTCAAAGCACTCGCCACGGCGCTCGCGGCGTTCGCCGCCGACCTCGGCCCGGACGGGCTGCGCCGGGTCACGCTGATCACCATCAGCGAGTTCGGGCGGCGGGTGGGCCAGAACGGCTCCGGCGGGCTCGACCACGGCTACGGCAACGCCATGTTCGTCCTGGGCGGTTCGGTCAAGGGCGGCAAGGTGTACGGCCAGTGGCCCGGCCTGACCACGGCACAACTCCGCGACGGCGACCTGGCCGTGACCACCGACTACCGGGCGGTGATCGGCGAGATCCTGCGCGCCCGATGCGGTGTGGGTGACCTGGCGAGCGTCTTCCCCGGGGTGACCGCGTCGAGTCTGGGCATCGTCTCGGCTCGCTGAAAGCGGCGACATTCTCGCGAAACGGCCATAAGTGTGGATTCGTGCGTTCCACACTGAATCCCATGTCCAGCAACTCGCTTGCCGAGATCATCGGCGCACAGCGGCAACCGTCGTGGGTGGACCCGGCCGGTCCACCCCTGCGGATCCGGCGGCACACGTCCGACGAGGGCTCGCCGTTCTGGCGGTGGGACTGCTCAGGCTGCGGCGAGTACGGCGGCGGACGGCACCACGGGGACGTGGTGACCCGGGCGCTGCGGCACTGCCATGAGCACCCGGACCACCGCTCCTCACTGCTGCCCCCGGCCCGCTGCCGGGAACCGCACACCTACCTGCCGCTGCATCCCATGCTCTACGCGCTGGACGACGACCCGCCGCCGGAGCCGCTGGCGATCTGACCCTTCGCCCCGGCCGGGTGCCGCCCGGGCAACGGCCGCGGACGGCCCTCCAGGATCCCGGCGACCTTGCGGAACAGCGGGTCGGTCAGCACCTCGGACAGATCCCGGCCGAGCGGGATACGCCAGTTCGGATACTCCTCGAAGGTGCCCGGCAGGTTCGGCTGGCGACGCTCCAGCAGCACGTCGTGCAGGGACGCGGTCACCAGCCGGCACGGGGTACGGGCCAGGAACTCGTGCATCGCCACCACCACGTCCTCATCGGCCGGTTCCGTCCCGATCAGGCCCTCCTCGCGCAGCCGGTCGAGCAGCAGCGCCCGGTCCGCCCGCCACGACTCCCGCTCCTGCTCGACCGGACCGGCCAGCTGGCCCAGCGCGGCCCGTACCTCCACCTGCTCGCCGGCCAGGAACCCGGCCGCGGTCGGCAGGTCATGGGTGGAGACGCTGGCCAGCGCGTTGCGCGGATAACCGGCCGACGGACGGTAGCCGCCCTCGTCGTCCCGGGTGAACCAGAGCACCGCCGAGCCCAGCATGTTGGTCCGTTGCAGGCCCTCGGTCACCACCGGCATGACCGTGCCCAGGTCCTCGCCGATCACCACGGCCCCGGCCCGGTACGCCTCCAGCGCCAGGATGCCCAGCATGGCCTCCGGGTCGTAGTGGACGTACGTGCCGTTCGCCGGACCCAGCCCGGCCGGCACCCACCACAGCCGCCAGAGCCCCATCACGTGGTCGACCCGCAGGCCCCGGGCGTACCTGAAGATCCGCCGCAGCATGTCCCGGTACGCCTCGTAGCCGGTCTCGACCAGCCGGTCCGGCCGCCACGCCACCCCGCCCCACTCCTGGCCGAGCTGGTTGAACGCGTCCGGCGGCGCCCCGGTCCGCGCGTCCATCGCCAGCACGTCCTGGAGCAGCCACCCGTCGGCGCCGGACGGCTCCACGGCCACCGCCAGGTCGTACACGATCCCGATCGGCATACCACCGGGGTCGGCGGCCTGGAACTGTTCCTCCAGCAGCTTCTGGATCCAGATGTGGAAGGCGACCCGGTCCCCGCCGAACGCCCGCACCGCGGGCGCATCCGGCCGGCGCAACTCCACCGGCCAGTCCCGCCAGTCGACGCCGTGCTGCTCGGCGAGCACGCAGAACCGGGCGAAGTCGGTCAGGCCGGGATCGTGGTCCAGGTCGACCGTCCCGGCCAGTGGCCACAGCAGCTCCAGCGCGGCCAGTTTGGCCGCGAACACCGCGCCGTAGTCGATCAGGCCGCCGGCCGCCGGGCGCAGCGCATCGACCCTCTGCCTGAGCTCCGGCGCGGCCCGCCGGTACTCCGCGGTGTCGGTCACCCGCAGGTAGAGCAGATTGGCGAAACGGCGGCTGGACGGCGAATACGGCGAAGCCGGCACCGGCGCCACCGGGGTGATCGCGTGCAACGGGTTCAGCACCACCAGCCCGGCCCCGGCCGACCCGGCCACGAAGTCACGCAGGTCACCGAGATCACCCAGGCCCCACGAGCCGGCCGAGTGCAGCGTGTAGAGCTGGAGCATCCAGCCCCAGGTGTCCGGCGGCTCGGGCAGCTGCTCCGGGACCACCACCAGGGTGACCTCCTGGCCGCCGTGCCGCAGCCGGTGCCAGCCGAGCGGCAGGTCCGCCGGGAGCCGCTCCAGCTGCCGGACCGCGCCGTCCTCCAGCGTGACCTCGGCCGGCCCCGGCAGGTCCCGCCCCTGCCCGGCACGCAGCACGATCGTCCCGGGCAGCCGGTCACCGCTGTCCCGGCGGCGGGCCTCGGCCAGCGCCGCTCGGATCGCCTGCGGCGTGCTCGCGTCGACGCCGAGCATGCCCAGCACCCCGATCACCGACTCGGGCGCCACCTCGGTGTCCTGGCGCTGCCAGTTCTCGTACCGTGTGGCCACCCCGTGTGCCTCGGCCAGGGCCACCAGATCCGCGTCCATGCCTCTCCCATCCCGTCGGGTACACCGCTGCTTACCCATTGCGTACATCGGTCAGCATGGGGCACATGGGTGACATGGCTCGAAAACTTCGAATGTGGTTCGCCGCGGCCCTGGCCGGCCTGACTCTCGGCGTGCTGGT
This sequence comes from Actinoplanes sp. NPDC026670, assembly GCF_040638175.1. Lineage (NCBI taxonomy): Bacteria > Bacillati > Actinomycetota > Actinomycetes > Micromonosporales > Micromonosporaceae > Actinoplanes > Actinoplanes sp. NPDC026670. Next base: position 53,352 of record NZ_JBEZXU010000062.1, on the reverse strand, counting down.
CCCGGCGCAGGCCTGGGCCGCCTCGAACGGGACGGCCCAGATGGTCGTCGAAGCAGCGACCAGGTCCCGGCGCGGTGGCTTCGGCGTGTTCGGCATCTTCGGGCTCGTCTGCTGCCTCGGTGTGATCGCGATCATCGTGGTCGTCGTGCTCCTGATTTCCCGGAACCGCAGGCGTCGCTGAGGCCGCCCGGCCTAGCGTTGAGCCATGCGATCGGTGGTGCTGGGCGGCGGGATCGCTGCGGTGCTGTGCGTGCCCCTGGCCATCTCGGTGGCGGCCAGCGCCTCCTCCGACGCGGTGATCACCAGGGAACGCCCGGTCCTCGCCTCGGCCACCGAGAGCATCGCCTGGCCCGCCGCCGGCATCACCGACACCGATCCCGCGACGCGGTGGTCCAGCGGTGCGGCCGGCTCCGGCAGCCAATGGCTTCAAATCGATCTGGGTACGGCCCAGGAGATCCGCCGCGTGCGGTTGCACTGGGCGAGGGCGTACGCGAAGGCGTACCGCATCCAGCTGTCCGACGACGGCGCCACGTGGCGTGACCTGTACCGCACGTCCACCGGCGACGGTGGGGTCGACGACGTCCGCGGCCTCTCCGCAACGGCCCGTCACCTGCGGGTGCTGGCCACCCAGCGGGGCACCCCGGAGGGCTACTCGCTGTGGGACGTGCAGGCGTACGGGCCGGGCCGGGCCGCACCCGCCCTCCCGTCACCGGCGACCGCGGCGGTGCCTCCGGTGGCCGCCGGGCTGACCGCCGGCCCGAAGAAGGAGATCGCGCTCAAGCTGGTCTCCAGCGCCGAGAACTCGACCCTGGAGTGGCGCTCGGAATACGGCTACATCGAGGACCTGCGCGACGGCCGCGGCTACACCGCCGGGATCGTCGGCTTCTGCTCCGGCACCTCGGACCTGCTCGCCGTGGTCACCGAGTACACCCGCCGCAAACCGGACAACGTGCTGGCCGGCTACCTCCCGGCGCTGCGGGCGGTGGACGGCACCGACTCGCACGACGGCCTGGACCCGGGCTTCCCGGACGCCTGGCGGGTGGCGGCGGCCGGCGACCCGGTGTTCCGCAAGGTCCAGGAGGACGCCCGGGACCGGATGTACTTCTCCCCGGCGGTGCGCCTGGCCGAAGCCGACGGGCTGCGCGCGCTCGGCCAGTTCGCCTACTACGACGCGGCGGTCATGCACGGCATCTCCGGGCTTCGGTCGATCCGTGAGCGGGTGGTGACCCACCAGCGGACACCCGTGCAGGGCGGCGACGAGATCGCCTACCTCACGGCCTTCCTCGACGCGCGGGCGGCCGAGATGCGTACCGAGGCGGCGCACAGCGACACCAGCCGGGTCGACACCGCGCAGCGGGTCCTGCTGGACGCCGGCAACCTCGACCTGGCCACCCCGCTGACCTGGTCGGTCTACGGCGACACCTACACCCTGAGCGGCTGACTCAGGCTTTCGCGAACAACGCCGGCACGAGGTCGGGCTGCCAGCCGGGCAGCGACGTGTGCGCCTCCCGGACCTTGTAGACGACCTTCTTGTACTCGACGAACCGGCCGGGCTCGTAGTCGGTGAACGCCTTCCACTTCGGGGCGTCGACCTGCACCGTCGTCCGGACCGTCACCCAGTCGACGAGCATGCCGGTCGAGTAGTAGCCGCCGGACGCCGGGTTCAGGACGACCATCAGGGGGGTGCCCTGCTCCGCCCGGGTGAACCGGAGCACCTTGCGCCCGTCAACCGACCAGGTCAGCGTCGACGGGGTCCAGTCGATCGCGTAGGTGTGGAAGTCGTCGCCGTCGACCCGGTCCGAGGCCAGCGTCTCCAGTGACCCGGCCGGCACCCGGCCGTTCGCGTCCAGCACACTCAGCGCCCGCCAGGCCCCGTCCATCCGCCAGGCCTGAATCCGGGCCTCGGCACGGCCGTACGCCTGCGTGAAGGTCTTCTCGGTGCGCAGCACCGCGTTGAGCGCCAGCCGGCCCTCGCCGTCGAGCGCCGCGTAGCTGTCCCGGCCCCCGGAGACCGCCCACACATCGTCGGCCGGGCGGTCGCCGCGGTCACCGGAGAAGCCGTCGCTGAGCACGGTCCTGGTCACCGTGGCCGCCTCGGCCGCGCCGCCGTGCCCGGCCACACCGGTCGCCAGCAGCACCGTCACGGCCGCGGCCAGAACCCGTCCCCGCATGGCTCCCCCACCAGAAAAGATCAGGTGGGCACTCTGCTGAGTTGGGAGCGCTACCGGCAAGGGTGTTTACGGGACTGTGACCAGACGTTCGGTCAGCGGTAGTCGGGCGCGTTGGTCTCGTGCATGGCCAGCTCCTCCGCGCTCGCGCCGCCACCCGACGCCCCCGCGTCGTAGGCGACACTCTCCGCCTCGTCGTCCCAGCCCGAACCCTCGTCCGGCGCGACCAGGCGGCCCACCGGCCGCGGCGAGTCGCCGTCGAGCTGACCGTCGTCGTAGAGCGACACCGGCGACGACGGATCCGAGGTCGGCCCCGGCTCCCACACGTCCCGGTCGAACTCGCGCTGTCGCGAATCGCCGACCGTCTCGTCGAAAGCGCCGGCGGGCTCCGCGCCGAAGTCCGGCTCCTCCTGCCGCAGCCGCCGGTCCAGCGACTCGCCCTGGAGCTGCTCCTCGGCGGTCTCGCCGAACCGGTTCGACCCGCCCGGGCCCACCCCGGCGAGCGCGGCCGGATCCGGCCCGTCCGCCCATCGGGAACTGTTCACCTCGTCGTACGCGGTGGAGTCGTCATCGGCGGTGTCCGGCAGGCCGGACGCCTCCGGATCGGTGACCTCGGCGGGGTAGTCGTTGTCTCGCATGCCCGCTGACTACCCACGAGCGGGGCCGGTCATGCCGGTCCGGGATCGCCGGTCGGCCGCTGGGCGGGGCCGGTCATGCCGGTCCGGGATCGCCGGTCGGCCGCTGAGCGGGGCCGGTCATGCCGGTCCTGGATCACCGCTCAGCTGCGCCCAGACGACCTTTCCGTCGGTCAGCGGCAGATGACCCCAGCGGGCCGCGACCGCGTCCACCAGGAGCAGACCGCGGCCGCCGTACGAGGTCGGTGCCACCGGGCCACTGAAACGGGGCGGGGCCGCCGAGAAGTCCCGGACCGCCACGCTCACCGTGTCGTCGTGCAGGGCAAGCATCAGGCACATCGAGGTGCCGGCGTGCGCCACCACGTTGTTGACCATCTCGGTGGCCACGATGCTCGCGTTGCCCACCACATCCGGCCGATCCCACCGCGCGCACGCCTCGGTGATCACCTCGCGGGCCCGCCGGGCCGCCCCGACCGCCGGCGCCAGGTCGGCCCCGACCCGGCGACCCGGCGGGGACGGCGCGCCGAGGGCGGCGAAAGCAGCAGGCGTATCGGGCCGGACCGGCCAGCCGGTGGACCGGCAGGCGGAAGCCTCGGGCGTGCCGCACAGCACGAGACGGCTGCCCGGCCAGTCCCGGGTGTCGGCCAGCACGTCCCGGAGCACACCGGCGGCGTCCACCGCGGCGAGCGACAACCCGCCGACGTCGACCACCACCGCCTCCGGCTGGGCCGCGAGCACGTCGAGCAGCACCGAACGCACCTGATCGCCGGTGGCGTCGTCGAGCACCCCGGACAACCGGACCAGGGGGTAGGCCTGGCCGCGGTCCACCAGATGACGAACCTCGCTAGGCATGATCGCTCCATTGTGCATAACCCGGAGACCTCGCGCATTTCGGGAACACGGGCAGGTGCCGGGTACCCCGGAGCGGAGCGGTCATGCTTCGTCAGAGCTTTACCGGCCTTTACCGGCCTTTACCGGCCTTTACCGGCCTTTGTCGGCCGCGCTCTTTGTCAGCCGCGCCGGGCCAGCGCGGTCAGCACGCTCTCGTGCAGCAGCCCGTTGGTGCCGATGACCGAGCTCTTGTCCGCGGTCGGCCGCCCGTCCAGGTCGGTGATCTTGCCGCCGGCCTCGGTGACGATCGGGATCAGCGCCGCCATGTCCCACAGCGACAGCTCCGGCTCGGCCATCGCGTCCAGTGCGCCCTCGGCCAGCAGCATGTAGCCGTAGAAGTCGCCATACGCCCGGCTGCGCCACACGCCCAGCAGGATGTCCATCATCTGGTCGAGGCGGCCGTTGTCGGCCCAGCCGTTCAGGCTCGCGTAGCAGAAACTGGCGTCGGTCAGTTTCCGCACCGACGACACGCTGATCCGGGTCGCCGAGTGCTGGTTGCGCCCGGCGAACGCGCCCAGCCCGCGCCCGGCCCACCAGCGGCGGCCCAGCGCCGGCGCGGAGACCAGCCCGGCCACCGGGGTGTCGCCCTCCATCAGCGCGATCAGGGTGGCCCAGATCGGCACGCCCCGGACGAAATTCTTGGTGCCGTCGATCGGGTCGATCACCCAATACCGGTTACCCGGGCCGGCGGTCGCGGCGGTCCGGCCGAACTCCTCACCGAGCACCCCGTCGCGTGGCCGCGCCCGGGCCAGGGTCGCGCGGATCGCCTTCTCCACCGCGGTGTCGGCGTCGGACACCGGGGTCAGGTCGGGCTTCTCCTCGACCTTCAGATCCAGCGCCCGGAACCGGGCCATCGAGATGGCATCGGCCGTGTCGGCGAGAACATGGGCAAGCGCAAGATCATCGGCATATCCGGCCATGCCAGAAAGCTAGTCCATCAACCCCGCTTCCCGCTTTCAGACTTCCTCCGCGATGTTGTCCCGCACGTCACCCTCGCCGGCACGACTGGAGAGCAATCGGCGGTACGACACCAGACGGCGCTCGTCCGCTTTCCCCTCCGCCACCCAGGCGTCCAGCCGGCAGTCGCCGTCGGCGGCCGTGTGCCCGCAGTTCGGCTGATCCTCCAGCGTGCCCTCGACCAGGTCGGGGAACCCGTGCAACAGGCTCTCCGCGCTCACGTGGGCCAGCCCGAAACTCCGGATCCCCGGAGTGTCGATGATCCAGCCCGGATCCTTGCGCGACCTCCCGGCCGGCGGCAGCCGCAACGCCACCGCGCTGGTCGACGTGTGCCGGCCCTTGCCGATCGCGCTGACCGCGCCGACCGCCCGCAGCGCATCCGGCACCAGCCGGTTCACCAGCGTCGACTTGCCCACCCCGGAATGGCCGACCAGCACCGAGATCCGGCCCGCCAGACGGCCGCGCAACTCGTCCAGATCGCTGCCCGGGCGCACCAGCACGTGCGGCAGATCCAGCTCGGCGTAGTAGCCCAGCACCTGCTCCGGGCCGGCCAGATCCGCCTTCGTCAGGCAGAGCAGCGGCTCGATGTCCGCGTCGTACGCCGCCACCAGGCACCTGTCGATGAACCCGGTCCGTGGCGGCGGGTCGGACAGCGCGCTCACGATCACCAGCTGGTCGGCGTTGGCCACCACCACCCGCTCGAGACGGCCCTCGGGCGTGGTGTCGTCGTCGTCAGCGGTGCGGCGCAGCACCGACGTCCGCTCGCTGATCCGGACGATCCGGGCCAGCGTGCCGGCCGCCCCGGACGAGTCGCCGACCAGCGCCACCCGGTCGCCCACCACCACCGACTTGCGGCCCAGCTCCCGGGCCCGCATCGCGGTGATCACCTCGGTGCCGCCGCCGTCCTCGCGGACACAGCCATACCGCCCACGGTCGACCGTGATCACCAGGGCGTCGACGGCGTCGTCGTGTTTCGGGCGCGTCCGGGTACGCGGCCGGGACGACCTGCCCGGCCGGATCCGGACATCGTCCTCGTCGTACTCCCGCTTACGCGCTGGCAGCTTCAGCTCCTCGCCACGAGTCCCGCCCAGAGTTCGGGGAACTCGGGCAACGTCTTCGACGTACAACCTACGTCGGCGAGGTTCACCCCCGGCACGGCGAGTCCGATCACTGCCGCGGCATGCGCCATCCGATGGTCGGCGTAGGTCTCGAAATCGGCCCCGCGCAGCGGCCCCGGCTCGATCCGCAACCCGTCCGGGAACTCGGCCACCCGCGCCCCGACCTTGCCCAGCTCGGTGGCGAGCGCGGTGATCCGGTCGGTCTCGTGACCCCGGATGTGCTCCACCCCGCGCAGCTCGGACGGCCCCTCGGCCAGGGCGGCCAGCGCCGACACCACCGGGGTGAGCTCGCCCACCTCGGACAGGTCGGCGGTGATGCCGCGCAACGTGCCGGTGCCCCGCACGGTCAGCCCCTCGGCCGACTGGGTCACCTCGGCGCCCAGCGCCCGGAAGATCTCCACCGCCTGGGCCACCGGCTGCCAGCTGTCGGCCGGCCAGCCCGCCAGAGTCACCGCGCCACCGGTCACCGCGGCGGCCGCGAAGAACGGGGCCGCACCGGACAGGTCGGGCTCGATCGTCCAGGTCCGGCCGCTCAGCGGGCCCGGCTCGACGGTCCACACGTCGGCCACACTGTCGTCGACTGTCACGCCGGCCGCCCGCAGCATGTGCGTCGTCATCCGTAGATGCGGGGCGCTCGGCACCGGCGGGCCCTCGTGCCGCAGGGTCAGCCCCTTGGCGAACCGGGCCGCGGACAGCAGCAGCCCGGACACGAACTGGCTGGACGCCGACGCGTCGATCACCGCCTCGCCGCCCGCGACCACCCCGGAACCGTGCACGGTCAGCGGCAGGCCGTCGATCGGCGACGCGTCGATCGAGACGCCCAGCGCCCGCAGCGCCTCGACGATCGGGCGCAGCGGCCGTTTCCGCATGTGCGGGTCGCCGTCGAACTCGACCGGGCCGTCGGCCAGCGCCGCCGCCGGAGGCAGGAACCTGGTGATCGTGCCGGCCAGCCCCACGTCGACCCGGGCCGGGCCACGCAACGGACCCGGTGTCACCACCCAGCGGGTGTCGTCGGAGGTGTCCACCTCGACGCCGAGCGCCCGCAATCCCGCCGCCATCAGCACGGTGTCACGGGCCCGCAGCGGGGCCTCGATCACCGAGGGGCCGTCGGCCAGAGCGGACAGGATCAGGGCGCGGGCGGTCATCGACTTCGAGCCGGGCAGCCGCACGGTCGCCGTGACCGGGCCGGTGGCGGACGGGGCGAGCCAGGGACGGAGTTCAGCAGTCACGCCCGCCATTCTGCCGTCGGCCCCTGACATTTCCGTCCCGCGTTCCCGCCCCGCGAGACATTTCCGGCGCCGTACCCCCGCCGGTGTGAACACCGCCCGCCCGAAAGGCGGCCAGCCGTCGTTCAGCGCTGTTTCGGCCCGCCGTGACCGTCCTGAGCGACGGCTAGCCGTCGTTCAGCGCTGTTTCGGCCAGCCCTGACCGTCCTGAGCGACGGCCAGCCGTCGTTCAGCGCTGTTTTCGGCCTGCCGTGACCGTCGTGGGCGACGGCCGGCGGTCTGGGGCGGCCGCCGGCCGTCGCTCAACGCGGTTCCGGGGTGGCGGAAGCCGTTGTGAGCGACGGCCGGCGGTTTGTGGCCGGGGCGGGCAGCGCCAGCCACTTGGGGGGTGATTCGGGGCGGACGGGTATCCGGTGGGCGGCGTAGCCTGCTGCTCATGTGCGGGCGATACGCGACGACCAAGAGCAACGCCGACCTCAGCAAGCTGTTCGAGGCCGTCGACGTCGCCGAGCCGTTGCGCGCCAGCTGGAACGTCGCGCCCACCGACCCGGTGCCGCTGGTGCGCATCTCGAAGGAGCACGACGGCCGGGTGCTGGACACCGCCCGCTGGGGCCTGGTGCCGCACTGGGCCAAGGACCTCAAGGCCGGCGCCCGGATGATCAACGCGCGGGCCGAGACGGTCACCGAGTTGCGGTCGTTCGCGTCGTCGTTCGCGAAGCGGCGCTGCCTGATCCCGGCTGACGGCTGGTTCGAGTGGGTCCGGGACGGCAAGGAGAAGCAGGCGTTCTACATGACCCCGGCGGGCTCCGAGCCGCTGGTCTTCGCCGGTCTGTGGTCGGCCTGGGGCCCGGAGTCGGTGCTCACGTGCAGCGTGATCACCACGGCGGCGCTGGGTGGCCTGAAGAAGGTGCACGACCGGATGCCGCTGATCCTGCCGGCCGACAGGTGGCCCGACTGGCTGGCCGGTGGCGGCGATGCGGAGGAGTTGCTGCGCCCGCTCTCCGAGCGGGATCTGGAGGCCATCGAGGTACGTCCGGTGGGCGCCGCCGTCGGCAATGTGCGCAACAACGGTCCCGAGCTGATCGAGCCGGCCGCGAACATTACGCTTTTTTGAACTCTCAAAGATCAACGGGAATATTTGTCGGGATATGTAGTAATTCTAGACTGGCAAGTTTGTTTCCAGATCGATAGACCCCTTGTTCTGATCTTGTAGCTTGCGGTACAAACCAGCGCCGGAGTGGTGCTGGACCGTAAGGTGCGGCCCGGCCGCCACATGCAGTTCCGGTCCCACGGGGGAGGTGGGCTGATGACACGAGCACGCATGCCGCGTCCGCACGAGGTGGCTATCGCGCGACGCGACCCGCGACTGCTCGAGGCGATCGCGCAACGCCGTACAGACGAGGCCTGGCGCACACGAGGCGCCTGCCGCGCGGTCGACCCTGAAACGTTCTTTCCAGCGCCGAACGAGCCGTCCGGCGGAGCCGTCGCACTCTGCGGCACCTGCGATGTGCAGGGTCCATGCCTGGCGTGGGCGCTGCAGGTCGGCGACTGTCACGGAGTCTGGGGCGGGACCACGCCACGCGAGCGGCGGGCCATGCTCGTCGCCTGGCGGGAGCGGATCCAGGCGGACGGCGAGGAGGTCGACGACTCGCCGGACGACGAGGATCGGCGTCTCCTGACCCTGATCCCGGTCAGCCGCTGATAGAACGGAGCGCGTGTCGCGCTTCGAATTGACGCTGGAGACCCCACGCGGCCCCGCCGCCGCGGCCGTCACCGACCCGTCCGGGCCGGCGCTCGGCCAGCTTGTCCTCGGTCACGGCGCCGGGGGCGGTGTCGATGCGCCCGACCTGGTCGCGGTGCATGACGCGGCGGTGGCGGCCGGCGTGCGGGTCGCCCTGGTCACCCAGCCGTACCGGGTGGCCGGCCGGCGTGCGCCGGCTCCGGCCGGGCAGCTCGACGAGGCCTGGCTGTCAGTTGTGGGCGCGTTACGCGTACCAGAGCTGCCGTTGATCGTCGGTGGTCGCTCGAGTGGCGCGCGTGTCGCGTGCCGGACCGCGACCACGCTGGGTGCCGCGGGGGTTCTCGCCCTGGCCTTCCCGCTGCATCCGCCGGGCAAGCCGGAGAAGAGCCGGGCCGGCGAGCTGCCGGAGACGGTGCCGACGCTCGCGGTGAACGGGGACCGCGATCCGTTCGGTGTGCCGTCCCCCGGTGGAGTGGTCGAGGTGGCCGTCCGTCCCGGCGCTGTTCACGATCTGCGAAAGGATCTTCCGGGCTCGGTGGCGATCGTGCTGGAGTGGCTGCGCCGCCATTCCTGGGCCCGCTGACGAACGTGAAGGGAATGCACAGACCGCCCGCAGGCGTTATCCAGCTGGACAGATGTCAGCGGAAGGGGTTGGCCAGTGGGTGTCGGGAGCGTCGAACGCGACGGCCGGGAGGCGGTCCGGGTGCGGGACCTTCTGGGTTCCCCCGAATGGCCCGCGGTGGAGACGACGCCGGTGGCGCAGCCGGTGAGCGTGAGCACACCGGCGGTTTTCGAGAGCGTTACCGGAGTACTACCCGTATCCTCGGCGAGGCGGTCGAGGGGAGAGTCCAGGGTGGCCCAGAAGGAACGAACGGACGAGCGCCGGGCGCGCTTCGAGCGTGAGGCGTTGCCGTTCGTCGACCAGTTGTATGCGGCCGGTCTGCGGATGACACGCAATCCGGCCGACGCCGAGGATCTGGTGCAGGAGACGTTCCTCAAGGCGTTCTCCGCGTTCCACCAGTTCGAGCAGGGCACGAACCTGAAGGCCTGGCTCTACCGGATCCTCACCAACACGTACATCAACTCGTACCGGCGCAAGCAGCGGCAGCCGGTGCAGGCGCCGACCGAGGAGATCACCGACTGGCAGCTCGCGTCGAGCGAGTCGCACACGTCGCAGGGTCTGCGGTCGGCCGAGACCGAGGCGCTGGACCGGCTTCCGGACAGCGACATCAAGGAAGCACTCCAGTCCCTGCCGGAGGACTTCCGGCTCGCCGTCTACCTCGCTGATGTCGAGGGTTTCTCGTACAAGGAGATCGCCGACATCATGGGCACGCCCATCGGAACGGTCATGTCCCGGCTGCACCGCGGCCGGCGTAACCTGCGCAAGCTCCTGGAGCAGTACGCGGCGGACCGGGGCATCACCCGGACCGCGACCTCCGAGCCGCAGGGGGCGTGACGACATGGGCCACGACGAGACCGAGCAGCACGACACCGATTGCAGCATCGTCCTCAGCGAGGTGTACCTCTACCTCGACCTGGAGTGCTCCGAGGAACGGCGTCTGCTGATCCAGAAGCACCTCGACGAGTGCTCCGGCTGCCTGCGTGAGTTCGGCATCGAGCACGAGGTGAAGGCGCTGGTCGGCCGGTGCTGCGGAGACGAGCGGGCGCCGGTCGAGCTGCGGGAGCGGCTGCGCAGCAAACTCGGCCAGCTGGAGGTCCAGACCGAGACCAGGGAATACCTGCCCTGATCAGATGCGAAAGGCCCGGCGAGATCGCCGGGCCTTTTCGTTTTCAGCTGTTGGGGCGCTTGCCGTGGTTGGCGCTGCTCTTCTTACGGGCCTTCTTCTTACGGGCCTTCTTCGCCATGCCGACACTCCTGTCCGTGGTGCGAGAACTCGCTGCCGATCGTAATGGGCGCGTCGGGCCGGGCAGGACTCACCCGCACCTGAACCGTGGTTTGATGGCGTCACCGGTTGATGATGAGGGAGGCACTGACCATGGCGGACGAGATCCGTGCCGAGATGGTGGCCAATGTGTGGAAGGTCGTGACGGCGCCCGGCGCCACCGTCGCCGAGGGGGACACGCTGGTCATCCTCGAGTCGATGAAGATGGAGATTCCGGTGATCGCCGAGAGCGACGGCACAGTGTCCGAGCTCGCCGTCAACGAGGGCGACGTGGTCCAGGAGGGCGACCTGATCGCGGTGATCTCCTAGCCGAGGTCAGTCCCGCCGCCAGCGCAGCAGTGATCTACCCCGTCCGCGCTGGCGGGGGACGGCCGGCACCCGGAGCGTGGCCGCGGCCAGCTCCCGGGTCGGCCGGTCCAGGCCGGGCGCGGCCAGCGCCAGCTCGGCCACCGCGCGGGCGGCCGGGCCGGAGGCGGTCTCGGTGAGCCGCCCGGCCACCACCGTGGCGATGTCCTCGCGGGCCTCCGGGTCCACCCAGGCGTAGGCGACCAGCGCGAACATCGCCGCCTGGGTCACCCGGTCCACGTCGCCGTCGAGCAGCCCGAGCAGCAGCCGCCGCCGACTGGACTCGATCCACGGCTCCTCGGTCCCGTGATGCAGCAGCCCGAGGCAGGCCCACACCTCCAGGCCGTTCTGCTGGTCCGGCCGGGCCGTCTCCGGATGGGCGAGCAGGGCCAGCAGCTCCCACGGCTCGACCAGCACCAGGCCGAGGGCCCGATCGTAGGCGCCGGGCGGGTGCGGCCAGGTCTGACCGGCGACCCGCTGGAGGCGGCGCAGCGCGTCCGCGGACGGCTCCGCGTTGACCGGGGCGCGGCCGGCGGGCAGCGGCGCCCCGGCCGGGAGGCCACCCAGCCACGGCGTGTTCCGGCAGCACTCCTCGAGGTCGGTGTGCTCGTGCGCGTCGTCCGGGTGGTCGCGGATGAAGTCGGCCAGGTCGACCAGGTGCGCGACGTCGCCGTCGGCGCGGTACCGCAGACGGTGGGCGGTGTGCACCACGCAGTCGAAGGCCGGGTCGCGTTCCAGGGCCAGCTCGGTCCAGCGGAGCGCCTCGTCCAGCCGGCCCAGGTCGGCCAGGGTGGCCGCCACGTCGGCGTAGACCGAGAGGTCGTCGGGGTCGTAGGCGACCGCGCGGCGCAGGGCGGCCAGGGCCTCCGGCATGCGACCGGCGCTGCGCAGGGCGTACCCCAGCCAGATCTCACCGAGTTTGGACGGCTGCGCACGTGCCCCGCGGCCGGCCCAATCGACCGCCAGGCGGACCTCGCCGAGCCGGCGCGCCAGCGCCGAGCCGGCCCCGAGCAGCATCGCGTGCTCACCGTGCGCGGTGACGGCGTGCCGGACCACCGACAGATAGGGCCGCAGCGGTCCGACGGTCTCGGTCGGCGCCGGGTCGCCGACCGCGGTGCACAGCCGCATGACGGTACGCGCGAGCTGCCCCGGATCGATGCGGGCGCCGAGCGACGGCTCCGCGACCCACGGCACGCCGGCCCAGTCGAGGGCCGGGTTGTGCCCACTGGCCGCGGCGAGCAGCGGCAGACCCTCCTCGGGGCGGCCGGCCGCGGCGAGCAGATGTGCGCGGGCGGCGAGCCGGCCGGGCGAGGCGTGCGGCTCGCCCGGGAAGAGGTCGAGCCCGCCTCCGTGCGCCGCCGCCAAGCGGCTGAGCAGCTCGTGGATCTCGGGCAGGGTGGGTGTGTGGGCCAGCGCCGCGGCGAGATGACCGGCGGCGGGACCGGTCTCGCCGGCCTCCAGGGCGGCGCGTGCGCGCGCGAGGTCGCGACGGGCCGATGGGCGGGAATCCACGAGTGAAGACCCTAGGGGAAGTGGGCCAAATTGTCAGTCCTCACGTTTGCTCATTCGTGCACGAAACCTTGACCAAGTAAGCTTGTTCTTGCAAGACTGCGCACGGAATGCGCATTCGGCGCGCGAGAAGGGGAGGATCACGTGACACAGCGAGGCCTGGGGATGTCGGAGGACATCGCGGAACAACCCGCCGGTTTCGCACGGCTGCTCGAGACCGGCCCGTCCACGGCGATCGCCGAGGTCGCCGCCGAGGTCGCCCGCCGGGCGCCGCGCAGCGTTCTCTTCGTCGGTCGCGGCACGTCCGACCACGCCGCCCTCTACGGCGCCTACCTGGCCGAGATCCGGCTCGGCCTGCCCGTCGCGAGCGCCTCCCCGAGCGCGATCACGCTCTACGGGGCCCGGCCCGACCTCACCGGCACCCTGGTCATCGGGGTCAGCCAGAGCGGCGGCTCGCCCGACCTGACCGGCGTGCTCAGCGTCGCCCGGGAGACCGGCGCGCTGACCCTGGCCGTCACCAACAACCCCGACTCGCCGCTGGCCAAGGCGGCCGAGCTGTCCATCGACGTGGTGGCCGGGCACGAGCGTGCGGTCGCGGCGACCAAGACGTACACCGCCGAACTGCTCGCCCTGCTGATGCTGATCGAGGGCATCCGCTCCGGCGACGGCCACCTGCCCGCCGAGGAGCGCGCCGCGCTGGAGAAGCTGCCGCAGCTCGCCGCCGACGTGCTCGCCGACGGCACCGCCACCGAGCTGGCCCAGCGCTACCGGTTCGCGGCCAGCCTCGTCGCCACCGGACGCGGCTACGCCTACCCGACCGCCCGCGAGACCGCCCTCAAGCTCATGGAGACCTCCTACCTGCCGGCGCTCGCGTTCTCCGGCGCCGACCTGCTGCACGGCCCGCTCGCCATGGCCGATCACGACATCCCGGTGCTGGCCGTGGTCGGCGACGGCCCCGGCGGACAGTCGATGCGTGACGTGGTGGCCCGGCTCGGTGAGCGCCGCGCCGACGTGGTGACCATCGGCGGCGCCGACGTCGAGGGCGCCTCCGGCCGGCTCGCCGTCCCGTCCGTCGACGAGCGCTACGCCCCGCTGCTCGACATCCTGCCGTTGCAGCAGCTCGCGCTCGCGCTGTCGCTGGCCCGCGGCGAGGACCCGGATGCGCCGCGCGGGCTCAAGAAGGTCACCACGACTCTTTAGAAACACGGGCATGGCAGGCTGGGGCGGTGTCCACCCTGCGCGATCTAGTCGAAGAACACACCAGCCTCAGCTCCGCCGACATCGACCACCTGCACCGGATCGCCGGTGACTGGCAGCTGCTGTCCGACCTGTCCTTCGCGGACCTGCTGCTCTGGGTGCCGATCAAGGGCGAGCCGCGACGGCCACGGGAGTTCCTCTGCGTCGCGCAGGTGCGGCCGACCACCGCGCCCACGGCGTACCAGGACGACCAGGTCGGCAAGATCGTCGGCGGGCCGGAGGTGGCCCACCTCGACGTCGCCATCACGCAGGAGCGCATCTGGCGGGAAGGCGACCCGGTCTGGTACGGCGACACCCCCGCCCGCCACGAGGCCATCCCGGTACGGCTGCGCGACGCCACCGACCTGGAGGAGGCGCTCAGCGAGGTGATCGCGGTGATCGGCCGCGACACCAACCTGAGCACCGCGCGCACCCCCAGCCAGCTGGAGCTCAACTACCTGACCACGGCCGACGACCTGGCGCAGATGGTGGCGGACGGGACGTTCCCGCCGCCGCGTCTGCCCGGCGAGATCACGTCGGCGCCGCGGGTCGGCGACGGCCTGATCCGGCTGGACGCCTCCGGCAAGGTCACCTACGCCAGCCCGAACGCGCAGTCCGCCTACCGCCGGCTCGGGTTCAACGCCCACCTGGTCGGCGAGGAGCTCGCCAAACTGTCCAGCCGCCTGTCCGGCGACCCGCTGGAGGGCAACGACGCCTCCGAGCGGATCCTGGCGTCCCTGCGCGGCGAGTTCCCGGCCCGGATGGAGGTGGAGGCGCGCGGCGCCACCGTGCTCACCCGGGCGCTGCCGCTGCTGCCCGCGGGTGTGCCGATCGGCGCGCTCGTCCTGGTCCGGGACGTGACCGAGGTGCGCCGCCGGGAGCGGGCCCTGATGACCAAGGACGCCACCATCCGGGAGATCCACCACCGGGTGAAGAACAACCTGCAGACCGTGGCCGCGCTGCTGCGCCTCCAGGCTCGCCGGGTGGACGCCCCGGAGGCCCGGATGGCCCTGGAGGAGTCGGTGCGCCGGGTCGCGTCGATCGCCCTGGTCCACGAGACCCTGTCGATGTCCAGCGACGAGGCGGTCGAGTTCGACGGCATCGTGGACCGGGTCGCGTCGGCCGCCACCGAGGTGGCCACCACCGGCGCCCCGGTGAAGATCCGCCGGGAGGGCACCTTCGGCGTGCTGCCCGCCGAGATCGCCACCTCGCTCGTCATGGTCCTGAACGAGTTGCTGATCAACGCGGTCGAACACGGCTTCCCGGCGCCGGACGAGGACGCCGAGCCCGGCCCGGTCACCGGCGAGGGCGAGGTGGTCGTCTCCGCGCACCGGTTCCGCAAGCAGTTGCACGTCACCGTGGCCGACAACGGGCAGGGCCTGCCGGAGGGCTTCAAGTTCGAGGGCAGCAACCGGCTCGGCCTGCAGATCGTGCGGGCGCTCGCCACCGGCGAGCTGCGCGGCAGCATCGAGCTGCGCAACCGGGCCGGTGGCGGTACCGAGGCGGTCCTGGTGGTGCCGCTCGGCAAGCGCTAGCCGAGCGGCTGCCGGTCGGCAGGCGTCAGCCGGGCCGGCGCTCCAGCAGGACCAGGGTGCCCTTGGTCTTCTTGAAGATGTCGATCTGGCGGTAGTCCTTCTCCAGCGTGAGACCGATCGGGCCGACGTCGTCCAGCGGCTCGCCGGTCTTCCACTGCCGGAAATACCAGACCCGCTTCGCCTGGCCCAGGCACGCGGCCGGGTCGGCGCACTCCACCGCGGCCAGCTGGCCGATCTCGGCGGACGGGGTCTGCAACAGGACGTCGGCCGGGCGGGTCTTGCCGCGTAGCTGGTAATCCATGCCGGCGCGCAGCGACCAGTTGCCCAGCGCGGCGTAGACGATCACGTCGCCGGGCTGCTGGTGTTTCAGGATCACCTTGGACAGGGCCCGGAAGTCGGCGCCCATGTGGGTGGCCGGCCCGCGCAGCTCCAGCTGGCCGGGCGCCGCGGTCGCGGCGACCAGGACGAACACCAGCAGGCTCCGGAACCGCAGGCCGTGCAGCGCGGCGGCGGCGCAGAGCGTGATCGCCGGCAGGACGAACAGCACGTAACGCGGCACCCAGACCGAGTCGGTGACGAACGAGACGCCGATCAGCGCCACCGGCGGGATCACGGCCAGCACACCGAGCTCGCGGATCAGCGCCCGGTCCGGCCAGCGGGCGGCCAGCGCCAGGCCGATGATCACCAGGCCGCCGACGGTGACGCCGAACATCGCGCCCGGCGCGTCCAGCACGGTGTCCAGGTTCATCTCGGCGATCCAGGCCAGCTGCCCGCCGCGCTGGGTGGCGCCCAGGTAGACGAACGGCAGCACCGGCAGCAACGCCACGATCGCCGCCGGGAACCAGGCGAAGAGCGCCTTCTCACGGCTCAGCCACCAGCGCGACACCACGATGTAGAAGTGGCCGGCCAGCATCAGCAGCGCGAAGATGTGCGCCAGACCGGTCAGCGCCACGGTCAGGCCGTAGAAGAACCAGAGCAGCTTCCGCCGCGGCCGGTCCACCGCCAGGTAGAGCAGCAGGGTCGCGGTGGTCGCGAAGAGGAAGGCCAGACCGTACGCCCGGGCCTCCTGCGCGTAGCGGCTCAACTGCGGGACCGCCACCAGCAGCAGCGCCGAGAACAGGCCGACACCCGGGTTGAACAGCCGCCGCCCCAGCTCGCCGGCCACACCGACACCGACCGCGACCGCGATCAGCGACGGCATCCGCATCGAGACCTCGGAGTCGCCGAAGAGCGCCGTCCAGTAGTGCAGGAACATGTAATACGGCGCGATCACGCCGTCGAAGTGCCCGGCCTGGTCGATGATCTGGGCCGGGGTCCGCTGGCTGACCAGCCAGCTCGCGTTCTCATCCCAGCCCAGTGACGGGTTGCCCAGCCGGAACCGGCCGACCACCAGCATCAGCAGGGCCGGGATCAGCGACGGGGCCAGCGTCCAGAGGGTCGCGGTGGTCGGCACACGACGTGGCGCCGGGCCGGCCAGGGTCCGGGACGGCGAGTCGTCGCTCACGGTTTGAACAGCCATCTCCGACTTTCGGGGGTGCGTCCGGGTCAATGCGAAGCGAACCTTACCGGGCGATGGTCGATGGATGAGAACCCGGCGACACCCGGGCGAACGCCGGTGGGCGCGACGGTGCGGTTGACCACACTCCCGGAATCTGGACCTCTCTAGCCGACTTTACGTTCGCGTGAGAGTCTTATCGACATGACCGCTGCAGTTGACCGCCGCTTCGTGGCCCGCCGCCACGTGGACTACGGCCGTGTCCGCAGCGCGATGTGTCCGGCTTTCTGACGACGCCCGATTTCCCGTTCGGGTGTGCGACCGCCGGGCCCGACTCCTGACACAGATGTCACGAGCCTCCGTCAGGGCCGTGGGCGGCACCGTACGCCCACAAAACCCGGAGGATCGCCGAAATGGCGCCCAGCAACACTCCCGCTGCAAGGCCGGCCGCCCGCCCCCGTAAGGCGCGCGGCGAGGGTCAGTGGGCGCTCGGACACCGCGAGCCGCTCAACCCGAACGAGCGCAGCAAGAAGGACGACAACCCCCTCAACGTGCGTGCGCGGATCGAGAACATCTACGCGCACCGCGGTTTCTCCTCGATCGACCCGGCCGACCTGCGTGGTCGTTTCCGCTGGTGGGGGCTCTACACCCAGCGCAAGGCCGGAATCGACGGCGGCCGCACCGCGGTGCTGGAGCCGGAGGAGCTCGAAGACGAGTACTTCATGCTGCGGGTCCGGATCGACGGCGGCGCGCTCAGCCTCGACCAGCTCCGGGTCATCGCCGGGATCGCCACCGAGTTCGCCCGCGACAGCGCCGACATCACCGACCGGCAGAACATCCAGATGCACTGGATCCGGGTCGAGGACATGCCGGAGATCTGGCGCCGCCTCGAATCGGTCGGCCTGCAGACCACCGAGGCGTGCGGCGACTGCCCGCGCATCGTGCTCGGCAGCCCGGTCGCCGGGGTCTCCGTCGACGAGGTGATCGACGCGACGCCGGCGATCGACGAGATCGTCAAGCGGTACGTCGGCGACCCGCGCTACTCGAACCTGCCGCGCAAGTTCAAGTCGGTCATCTCCTGGCTGCCCGACGGGCCGTACCAGGCCAACGACATCGCGTTCGTCGGCGTCGAGCACCCCGACCACGGCCCCGGCTTCGACCTGTGGGTCGGCGGCGGCCTCTCCACCAACCCGCGCCTTGCCGAGCGGCTCGGCGTGTGGGTGCCGCTGGCCGAGATCCCGGACGTCTGGGAGGGCGTCGTCGGGATCTTCCGGGACTACGGCTACCGCCGGCTGCGCCACCGGGCCCGCCTCAAGTTCCTGCTCGCCGACTGGGGCGCGGAGAAGTTCCGCGAGGTCCTGGAGAAGGAGTACCTCGGCCGGGCGCTGATCGACGGGCCGTCGCCGGACCTGCCGGAGAAGCCGATCGACCACATCGGCGTGCACAAGCAGCGCGACGGGCTCAACTACATCGGGGCGGCGCCGGTCGTCGGCCGGTCCTCGGGCGAGCAGCTGACCAAGCTCGCGGATCTCGTCGAGAAGCACGGGTCGCAGCGGGTGCGGCTCACGGCGTACCAGAAGCTCCTGGTTTTGGACGTCTCCGACGACCAGG
The DNA here is from genome assembly GCF_040638175.1 of Actinoplanes sp. NPDC026670. Classification (NCBI taxonomy): domain Bacteria; kingdom Bacillati; phylum Actinomycetota; class Actinomycetes; order Micromonosporales; family Micromonosporaceae; genus Actinoplanes; species Actinoplanes sp. NPDC026670. The sequence goes on along the minus strand of NZ_JBEZXU010000062.1, from coordinate 34,981 downwards.
TGGAACCGCTCGTGGAAGGCCTCCGCGCCATCGGGCTGGAGGCCCGGCCGTCGGCGTTCCGCCGCGGCACGATGGCCTGCACCGGCATCGAGTACTGCAAGCTCGCGATCGTCGAGACCAAGGCCCGCGGCGAGGAGCTGGTGGCCCGGCTCGAGGAGCGGCTCAAGGGCTTCGACAGCGACCTGTCGATCCACATCAACGGCTGCCCCAACGCCTGCGCCCGCACTCAGGTCGCCGACATCGGGCTCAAGGGCCAGCTCGTCCTCAACTCGCACGGCGAGCAGGTCGAGGGCTTCCAGATCCACCTCGGCGGCGCCCTCGGCATGGCCAAGGGCGAGACCGCCGGCTTCGGGCGCAAGGTCCGCGGTCTGAAGACGACCGCCGAAGAGCTTCCGGAGTACGTGGAACGCGTCGCCCAGAACTACCTGGACGACCGCGACGGGGGCGAGACCTTCGCCAACTGGGTTCTGCGCGCCGATGAAGAGTCTTTGAAGTGAGCGGGCCCGTGCGCGAATCATCGAGCAACGTTGCGGAGGTGGCGGTATGAGCGAGACCCGGCAGCCGCCCATGTACTGCCCCTACTGCGGTGACGAGGACCTCCGCCCCAACGAGGCCTCGCACGGCGCGTGGGAGTGCCGTTCCTGTGTTCGTGTCTTCTCCGTCAAGTTCATCGGCCTTCTGTCCAAGGGAGTGAGCAGCAAATGAGCAGCCTCCTCAACGCCTCCGGTCTGGGCCTGGTCAACCTGGGCGGGCCCGTCGTCAGCGCTGATCCCGAACGTCGTAAACCCGCGGAACTGAAAGCCCTCGCCGAAGAAGCCGCCCAGCGGCTCGAGGGTGCGCCCGCCGAGGAGATCGCCAAGTGGGCGACCGACACCTTCGGCGAGCGGTTCTGTGTCACCAGCTCGATGGCCGACGCCGTCGTGGCCCACCTGTTCTCCCGGGTGTCGCCCGGTGTGGACGTGGTCTTCCTCGACACCGGCCTGCACTTCCCGGAGACCCTCAAGGTCCGGGACACCGTCATCCGCACGATGAACGTCAACGTCCGCTCGATCCGGCCGCGCCTCACCGTCGGCCAGCAGGACGGCGAGTACGGCCCCCGCCTCTTCGCCCGCAGCCCCGACGAGTGCTGCTTCCTGCGCAAGGTGGAGCCGCTGGAGCGCGCCCTCGCCGAGTACGACTCCTGGGCCACCGGCCTGCGCCGCGACGAGTCGCCGACCCGCGCCAACACGCCCGTCGTCGCGTTCGACGCCAAGAAGGGCAAGGTGAAGGTCAACCCGATCGCCGCCTGGACCCAGGACGACGTGGACGCCTACATCAGCCGGTGGAACGTGCCGGTCAACGAGCTGTTCAAGAAGGGCTACGGGTCGATCGGCTGCTGGCCGTGCACCCGCCGTACCAAGGCCGGCGAGGACCCGCGCGCCGGACGCTGGGCGATGTTCGAGAAGACCGAATGCGGTCTGCACGTCTGACGGTCGTCCTGGTCGCCCACGGCAGCCGTGACCCCCGGGCTGCCGCGTCGACCTCGTCGCTGGCCCGGGCCGTCGCCCGGGCCCGGCCCGAATGGCTGGTCCGGGCGTCCTACCTGGACCACGCCGGGCCGCGGCCGCTGGACGTGCTGGCGGCCCTGCCCGGCGGTTCCCGGGCCGTTCTGGTGCCGCTGCTGCTGACCGCCGCCTACCACGGCCGGGTCGATCTGCCCGCGGTGATCCGGGACGCCTCGGCCCTGCCGGTCCGGGTGACCGCCACCGGCGTCCTCGGGCCCGCCTCGCCGCTCCTGCTCTCCGCGGTCGCCCGCCGGCTGCCTTCGGACGGCCTCGACGCCGTCGTGCTCGCTGCCGCCGGAACCCGGGACGACACTGCCCGGCAGACCGTCGCGGACGCTGCCACGGCCCTGGGACGGCGCCTGCGGCTGCCGTCGGCGGTCTCCTATGCCTCGGGGCCGGGGGCGCGTGCCGACGAGGCTGTGCGGCGGCTCCAGGCGGCCGGTGCGCGGCGGGTCGGGATGGCTGCCTACTTCCTGGCGCCCGGGCTTCTCTATGACGCGTCAGCGCGGGCCGCCCGGGAGGCCGGGGCGGTCGCGGTCGCCGATCCCTTGGGCGACACCCCCGATCTGGTACGGCTGGTGGCCGCTCGCGTCGACTCGGCGCTGTCCGGTTCGCTCGCCACCGCCGCCTGAACCCTCAGCCGGCCCGCATCGCCGTGCCGGGCGTCCCCGGCTGATCCTCATCGTCGTGTCGCGCGTCCCGGCTGGTCCTCATCGTTGTGTCGCGCGTCCCGGCTGGTCCTCAGCGTTGTGTCGCGCGTCCCGGCTGGTCCTCAGCGTTGTGTCGCGCGTCCCGGCTGGTCCTCACCGCTGTTATCACGCCGCTGAGACAGCGGTGGGAGCCGGCTCGGTCTTGGACGGCTCAGCGGGGCTCTCCGGGGTTTCTGAGAGATGGCTGGCAATATCCTCTTGACTTCGTTGCTCTGGGTGACGATCACTCTGCGCTATGCAATGATCCGGCGCTGAATCGAGGGCTTTCATGATCGTCCTATGCGGAGTGTGCGGGAGTCGCGACTCAAAGCGTCAGGCGCGGCATTTCGAGATCATTAAGCGCGGTCCGCGGAAACGTACCGTGATCGAATTACCGCACAATGGAGTGGCACGCGCTGTGAGGACTTCGAAACAGCAAGACGCCCCGGTGCCGAAGGCCCGGGGCGCGAATGCTGTGTGGGGGATTGATTTCAGGCGGTGGGAGCTCCGACCCGAAGGCCGCCACGACGCTTGACCGCGCGCCGTTCATCTTCGCTCATCCCGCCCCATACGCCGGCGTCCTGTCCAGACTCGAGTGCCCACGAGAGGCATTCCTCGGTCACCGGGCACCGCCGGCACACGGCCTTGGCCTGCTCGACCTGCAGGAGCGCCGGTCCACTCGTCCCGATCGGGAAGAACAGCTCGGGGTCCTCGTCGCGGCAGATCGCATCGTGACGCCAGTCCATGGCGGCAAACTCCTTGTTTCGGATGGGGTAATGAAAACAGTGCTGTTTACCTATATGCGAGCGCAGTGGTTGGCGACGGCTTGTGCCCGTACGCTCACCGATGCGTCAGCAAGCTTTTGTTGTCGGTACCGTTCTGCGCTTCTTGATTAGGAACGCGCACATGCGGCAACCGGTTACTTCTTATCGCTTGTGAATGCTTTCACGAACTCACGCGATGTCAAGGGTAGCGCCGGAAGTTTCTCCCGGTGGGTGAGCTGGCTCACGCACCCATATGTCCGGTTCCGCCGCTACTGCCAGAGCCGGTTGACGAACGCTCCCATCAATGTAGTACGGTCCCGGCCGTTTCGCAGACCTTTTGCCCGTGTTTCTGTAACGGATCGTGAGCACGTGTCCGGAACACGTACCCCGGAGTCAGCAGATCACACGTAGCGCAGATGGAACGGACACGAAGTGCACCTTCTGCCGTTCCCCTAGGTAGTCACCGTCCAGCTGGAATGCCTGGGGCCGGGACGCCACCACGGTGAACTCGGTGATGTCATGCAGACGCAACACCTGTTTACCTCGCGGATCACGCGCCCGCCAGGCGAGTTGGGTCACCGTGCGCGCACTGCCCGGGATCGTCAGACGTCGCAGGGCCGCCACATCGAGCCCGAGATCGAACGAGGCGTCCGGATTTAAATGGACAGGACGGTCACCGACGTACGTCCAGGGCGCGGTGTTCTGCACGATGACCGTGCTCAGTTCCGTGGCCGGAGTCTCACCCGGCCGCTCCAGGGTCAACGGCGGATCAGCCCGATCCATGCCGAGGAAGAACTGGCTCACCGTCGAACGCATGTAGAGCGCCGGCGTCGACGTGCGCCCCCGCATCCGGGCCTGCTCCACCCGGCGGATCGTCGCGGCATCCCAGCCGATGCCGGCGGTGAACGTGAAATAGCGGTCGTCGGCCCGGCCCAGCCCGATCACCCGGTGCCGGCCGTCGCGCAACCCGTCCAGGATCACGCTCGTCCCGTCCGCCCAGTCCCCGGGCATGCCGAGCGCGCGGGCGAACACGTTCGTCGAACCGCCCGGAACCACAGCCAGCGCCGGAAGACGGTCCGCGATCGGGCCCGGCAGATCGGCGAGCGCAGCCGGCGCGGTCAACAGGCCGTTCACTGCCTCGTTCACGGTGCCGTCACCACCCAGCGTCACCACCACGTCGACGCCGCTCTCCGCCGCGTCCCGGGCCAGCCTCGTCGCGTGGCCGCGCCGCTCCGTGTAGGCCACCGAAAGTTCCACGGCACTGCTCAGCGCGCGCACCAGCACGTCGCGGCTCCGCTCCGTGGTGGTCGTCGCCCGGGGGTTCACCACCAGCAGTGCGCGCATGCGCGGACTGTACCCGCCGGAGCGCCGGAGCACTGTCGGTATGGTGCAGCAGTGACAGGTGAGAAACCCGCGACCACCCGCGCCGTCGCCCTCGAATGGGGGGTCCGGCTCCTCTACCTGCAAGGCGTCGGGCTGAGCGCGCTCACCGCGTACCTCATCGTCCTCGATCTGACCCGCGACGAAATCGTCATCGCGGTCGCCGCGTCGCTCACCGTGATGGCCGCCCTCGCCGCGGCCTCGGTCTTCCTGATCGCGCGTGCCCTCGGGCGCCGCGCCGTCCGGGCCCGCGGGCCCGCCGTCGTCGTGCAGCTGTTCCTGCTCGCGACCGGCGGATTCCTGGTGCAGTACGGCACCACCTGGGCGGGCGTCGCGCTGCTCGTTCTCGCGACCGTGACCGCCGGGTTGATCCTCGTTCCACCCAGCAGCCGAGCGTTGGGCGTCGATTAGCGGGTCTCCGGAAGCGGATCAGGGCCTAACCTGGACGGGTGACCGGTTCAACGGTGCGCCCACCCGCCTACCAGCAGCTAGCGGACGAGTTGCGGGCGGAGATCACGTCCGGGCGCCTGCAACCAGGCGAGCGACTTCCGCCCGAACCCGAACTGTGCGTGAAGATCGGCGTCAGCCGCAGCACAGTCCGGGAAGCGTTACGGCTGCTCGCCAGCCAGCATCTCATCGTCACCACCCGTGGAGTCACCGGTGGGAGCTTCGTCGCGCACCCCGACGCGGAACAGCTCGCGGACGGGCTGTCCACCGGGTTCGCGCTGCTCAGCCACTCGGCTGCGGTCGGTCTCGCCGACCTGCTGGAGCTCCGGCGGGCCCTTGAGGTCCCGGCCGCGGGACTCGCTGCGGTTCGCCGGGAGGAAGCGCATCTCGGTGAACTCCGTGGCGCCCTGTTCGATCCTGACATCGACGACTTCGACACCATGTTGGCTGCGCATTCGTCCTTTCACCGGGCGATCGCCAAAGCCACTGGGAATCCGTTGTTCGAGCTGGTCGGGCGGCCCCTCTATCAGGCGACCTACGGGGAAGAGGTGATCGGGTCGCTTCCCGACGGGTACTGGGCGCAGATCGACAGTGATCATCGGAGTCTGGTCGAGCGCATCGCTGCCGGGGACGCCGAGGGGGCGACGCGAGCGGCGTCGGCGCACCTGGACTACATCGCGTCCACGGTCCGCTGAGCGCTCGGTCGTGTCCGCGGTTGCGGGGGCGATCCGTTGCGTCGGCGGTCCGGCGAGTGGTTCGACGTGTCCGCGGCTCGCCGGCCGATTTGCGGGGCCGTGGTTCGTCCGGCCGGTTGGTGGATTCGCGGCTCGCTCGGCCGATTGGCGGATCCGGGGTTCGCCAGCCGATTCGTGGGTCCGCGGCATGCTGGGGGCTGTCCGATTCGGATCGCTGTCGGGTGATTCCGTGCTGCGGGATCTTGCACGAATGTGCACCCTCGGGCCGATCTTGCTGGCTAATTCACGTCCTGGGCGGGAGAAGGCTGCAAGATCCGCGCGGGGAAGTTGTTCTTGCAAGGTAATTCACCACGGGACGGGATAAATCTTGCAAGATCGCCGCGAGCCCGGAAAACCGTGCAAGATCGCCGCGAGCCCGGAAAACCGTGCAAGATCGCTGCGAACGCGGAAAACCGTGCAAGATCGCCGCGAGAGCGAAAACCGTGCAAGATCGCCGCGCGTGGGTGGGGTGGGGAGATCTGCGGTGGGTGTGAGTGGAGGTGAGCGCGCGAGGCCGCTGAGCTGGGTGTGAGTGGGGATGTCGCGGGGCTGGGCTGGTGTGGTTGGGGCGGCGGAGAGCGTACCCGCGGAGGGTTTGGAAAGGTCTCGAACCGAGAGCGGACCCGGCCGCGGGTCAGAATTCGGTGCGGCGGGTCAGCAGGCGGATCGTGGCGTGGCGGCCGTTCGCCTCGGCGGCGGCCGATGTGGTCAGGGCCGTCAGGACCTTCCAAGCGAACGATGACTCCGACGGCAGGCGCGCCCCGCGGACCGTGGCCACTGTCACCTCGACGGTGAGGGCGTCGTCGGTCACGGCGAAGCGGCACTCGAGCTCCGCGTTGCGGGTGGCGATGGCCAGCAGCATGGCGCAGGCCTCGTCGACGGCGATGCGCAGGTCCTCGATCTCGTCGAGGGCGAAGTGCAGGCGGGCGGCCAGGCCCGCGGTGGCGGTCCGGAGGACGCCCAGGTAGCCACCGTCGGCGGGCACCGTCAGCAGTACGACGTCGTCTCCGACATCCGGCTCCAAGTCCGTCAACTGGATCACCCGTGCCCTCCTCCCGATGGAGAGACTCTAGCGGCTGAACGGCGCGACCGGATGATCCGCCCGGTCGCGCCGTCGACAGCGCGTGCGCTCGGTAAGGAGCGGTCAGGCCTGCTTGGTCTCCCAGAAGATCTTGGAGATCTCCTCGATCTTGCCGAGCAGCTGGTCGGCGACGGCCGGGTCGACCTGGCCCTTGGCGCCCGCGGCGCCGGCGAGCTTGGTGGCCTCGTTGAAGAGCTGGTGCAGGTGCGGGTACTTCTCGAAGTGCGGGGCCTTGAAGTAGTCGGTCCACAGCACCCACAGGTGGTGCTTGACCAGCTCGGCCCGCTGCTCCTTGATGAGGATGGCCCGGGTGCGGAACTCGGGGTCGGTGTTCGCCTGGTACTTCTCGGCGATCGCCTTGACGGACTCGGCCTCGATCCGGGCCTGGGCCGGGTCATACACACCGCACGGCAGGTCGCAGTGGGCGCTGACCACGGTGCGCGGGGTGAGGAAACGCGGAAGTCGCATCAGGACTCCTCCATAGAGTTTGCGATGATCCGAGGTTGACACTACCCCTTACGCCCTTGAGGTAACGCGACGGAGGCTTGATGCCGTGCGGTGGCAATTACCACTGTTCGCCGTACTCGTCCGGGGACCTTCGATGGTCCCCACGCTGCGTGCCGGGGACGCTCTGATCGTCCGGCGCGGCGGCCGGGTGCGGCCCGGTGACGTCGTCGTGGCCGAGTTCCGGTCGCGGCCGGGCCTGCTGGTGGTCAAGCGGGCGGCCGCGGAGCGTGACGGAGGGTGGTGGCTGCTGGGCGACAACGAATTCGTTGAGGACGATTCACGTGCTCACGGCGTCGCCGATGTCATCGGGCGTGTGATATTTCGCTACTACCCGAGACCGTTCCGGTTACGTTAGTGTCCTCTGATCCCCAGCGCACACCCGCGCTGGAGGTGGTTGTACCGGGTGATCCCCGCATCGCACCGTGGTTCCGGCGCATACTCGCGACCGGGATTTCAGCAGGTGCCACGTATCAATGTCGATGCAGTGTGGAGTTTCACCGTGTCTTTCTTCAGTTTCGAACTCGATCCCGCCCTGGCCGCCGATCCCGTCTTCGACCTGCACCGCCGGGGCAAGATGACGATGAGCGCGACCGTCCCGCTGGCCAGCCGCGACGACCTGTCGCTGGCGTACACCCCCGGGGTCGCCCGGGTCTGTGAGGCGATCGCCGAGGACGAGGGGCTCTACCCCGACTACACCTGGACGTCGAACACGGTCGCCGTGGTCACCGACGGATCCGCCGTCCTCGGGCTCGGCAACATCGGCCCGAAGGCCGCCATGCCGGTCATGGAGGGCAAGTCGGTCCTGTTCAAGCAGTTCGGCGGCGTCGACTCGATCCCGATCGTGCTGGACACCCAGGACGTCGAGGGGATCATCGCGACGGTCAAGGCGATGGCCCCGTCGTTCGGCGGCATCAACCTCGAGGACATCAGCGCGCCGCGCTGTTTCGAGATCGAGCGCCGGCTGGACGCCGAGCTGGACATCCCGGTCTTCCACGACGACCAGCACGGCACCGCGGTCGTCACGCTGGCCGCCCTGCGTAACGCCGCCAAGCTGCTCGGCCGCTCGTTCGGCGACCTGCGCGTGGTCATCAGCGGGGCCGGCGCGGCAGGTGTCGCGATCACGAACACCCTGATCGCGGCGGGTGTCGAGGGCGCCAACATGATCGTCGTCGACTCGCGCGGCATCATCCACGCCGAGCGCGGCGACCTCAGCGGCATGAAGGCGGAGATCGCCGCCGCCACGAACGTCTCCGGGCGGGCCGGTGGCATCGCCGAGGCGCTGATCGGCGCCGACGTGCTCGTCGGTGTCTCCGGCGGCAACATCCCGGAGGAGGCGCTGACCGGCATGGCGCCCGGCGCGATCATCTTCGCGCTGGCCAACCCGACGCCGGAGGTCCACCCGACGGTCGCGCACAAGTACGCGGCGATCGTCGCGACCGGGCGCAGCGACTTCCCCAACCAGATCAACAACGTTCTGGCGTTCCCGGGGATCTTCCGGGGGGCGCTCGACGTCCGGGCCAGCACGATCACCGACCGGATGAAGGTGGCGGCGGCCGACGCGATCGCCGCGATCGTCGCCGACGAGCTCCGGGCCGATGCGATCGTGCCGTCGCCGCTGGACCCGCGGGTCGCTCCGGCGGTTGCGGCGGCGGTTGCGGCCGCGGCCATCGAGGACGGGGTGGCGCGGCGGGCGGTCGCCCCCGCGGCGCCGACAGCTCCGGCGGTCGGGACCCAGCGCGCCTGACAGATCGACACTCGTCACGCCGCCTCGCCCGACCGGTGAGGCGGCGTGACGCGTTAACGGTCGCTAAGGTCGGGAGATGCGCGCTGCCTATGCTTCCGCCCTCAACCCGGAGGAGCCGCTCAGCGGCCTGACCCTGGGCGAGCTGCCGCTCGCCGTCCCGGACGGATGGGTGCCCGTCGACGTGCGGGCCGCCTCCCTGAACCACCACGACATCTGGTCCCTGCGCGGCGTCGGCCTGCCCGCCGACCGTCTGCCGATGATCCTCGGCTGCGACGCCGCCGGCGTGGACCCGGACGGCAACGAGGTGGTCGTCTACCCGGTGGTCGAGGACAAGGCCGATCCACGGGGCTTCTCGCTCTTCTCCGAGCGCCACCCGGGCACGCTCGCCGAGCGCCTGGCCGCGCCCCGGGAGAACCTGATCCCCAAGCCGGCCGGGGTGTCCTTCGCCGAGGCGGCCTGCCTGCCGACGGCCTGGCTCACCGCCTACCACATGCTGGTCACCCGCGGCCGGGTCAGCGAGGCCGGCGCGGTCCTGGTCCAGGGCGCCGGCGGCGGGGTCGCCACCGCGGCGGTCGCGCTCGCCGCCGGCTTGGGCAAGAGGGTGTACGCGACCAGCCGCGACCCTGGAAAGCGGGAGCGGATCGCCGAGCTCGGAGCGACCGCGGTGGAACCGGGCGCACGGCTGCCGGAGCGGGTCGACCTGGTGATCGAGTCGGTCGGGGCGGCCACCTTCGACCATTCGATGAAGTGTTCGGCCCCGGGCGCCCGGATCGTGGTGTGTGGCGCGACGGCCGGTCATCGGGCCGAGATCGACCTGCGCCGGGTGTTCGCCATGCAGCTGGAGATCCTGGGCAGCAGCATGGGCACCCCGGACGAGCTGGCCGCCCTGCTGGAGCTGGTGGCGTCCGGCAAGGCGCGCCCGGTGATCGACTCGACCTACCGGCTGGCCGAGGCGGACCGGGCGTTCGCGCGGCTGGCCGGCGGCGACATCTTCGGCAAGATCGTGGTGGAGCCCTAGCGAGGCATGCTCGTTGGAGCCCCGAGCGAGGCGATCGTTGGAGCCCTAGCGAGGCATGATCGTGGTGGAGCCCTAGAAGGTGCTGGTCAGGCCGTCCTGTGGCAGTCGCTGCCGGGCGGCCTGATCACCGTTCAGGGTCCAGCGCCAGAAGTCCGTGGTGGTGGCGGCGACCAGGGCCGGCTCGTCGCGGTGCGGCAGGTGCCCGGCCTTCGGGATGTCCAGGAACCCTTTGGGCCAGGGCACCTCGTTGTACGCTCCCCACGCCTCCGCGGAGGTGACCGTCTCGTCCTCGCCGCCTTGGACGAACAGCACCGGTGCGGCCGGGCCGCTGAACGGGGCCGGCTGTGGCATCTGCCGCCCGGCGATCATCAGCCCCGCCTTGAGACGGTCGTCCCGGCTGCCGCTGAACAGCCCGACCGTGGTGATCGCGCCGGCTGAGTGCCCGGCCGCGGCGATCCGTTGTGGGTCGACCCGGCCGCCGAGCGACTTGAGCAGCTCGGTGATCACGTATTGCGCGTCGGCGGGCTGGTTCACCACGTCGTCCGCGTCGTATTCAGGCGCCCCGTACCAGGTATGTGGATATTTCGGACCGGCCACCAGGAAACCCGCCGCCGCCCAGGCGGCCAGGAGTTCGGCGTAGTCGTCAGGCTGCGAGGTCAGCCCGTGACTGAAATAGATCAGCGGGTGCGGGCCGTTCCCGGCGGGCAGCCAGACCTTTGTCGGCAGGGAGCGGTCGCCCCCGCGGTTGAAGCTGAAGTCCGACGCGGGCGCTGACGCCGCCGGCGACGGCGCGGGCGCCGACGAGCACGCGCTCAGCCCGGCGGCGGCGAACAGGGTGAGGAAGGAACGGCGCAACACCCGGGCCATTGTGCCGTCCGAAGATCAGAAATCCCTGGTAGGAGGGCGTTGCCGACATCACACGGGGTCCGCCGAACAGGTGCCGCGCTTAGCGCATCTGGAACCGGTTGGCTAGGGTCTTGCCCATGTCAGATAACCAGGTCGACCCCAGTGGCAACACCGAGGCGTTCCGGGCGTTCACCGGCACGGGGCCGGAGGCGGAGACGCCCTCCAAGATCCCGTATGTGATCGGCGGCCTCGTCGCGGTCGTGGTGATCGTGCTGGTCGTGATCCTGCTAGTCCGCTGACCCGATCGCCTTCCGCGCCTCCGAGGCGATCTCCAGCTCCTCCTCGGTCGGCACCACACACACCGCGATCGGCGACCCGTCCGGTGAGATGACCGTGGCGTTGCGCTCGTTGCGGTCCGGGTCGACGGTGATGCCGAGCGGCGTCAGACCGGCGAGCGTGTTCGCCCGGACCGGCCGTGAGTTCTCGCCGACCCCGCCGGTGAAGGTGATCGCGTCCACCCGGCCCAGTACCGCCAGGTAGGCGCCGGTGTACTCACGGAGCCGCCGGCAATAGACGTCGAAGGCGAGTGCCGCGTCCGGGTCGCCGGCCTCGTACCGCTCCTGCACCGAGCGCAGATCGTTGTCGCCGGCCAGCCCCAGCAGCCCGGAACGCCTGGTCAGCAGCTCCTCGATCTCGTCGACAGGCATCCCGGCCACCCGGTGCAGATGGAAGATCAGGCTCGGGTCGACGTCACCCGACCGGGTGCCCATCACGAGCCCCGGCAACGGGGTCATCCCCATCGACGTGGCCACGCTGCGGCCGCCACGAACCGCCGTCGCGCTCGCCCCGTTGCCCAGGTGCAGCGTGATCACGTTGGTCTCGCCGACGGGCCGGCCGAGCACCCGGGCGGTCTCGCGGGACACGTACGCGTGCGAGGTCCCGTGGAACCCGTACCGCCGCAGCCCCCATTTCCCGGCGATCGCCCGGTCGATCGCCCAGAGCGCGCCCTCCGGCGGGATCGTCGAGTGGAACGCCGTGTCGAAGACGGCCACCTGCGGCACCTCGGGCAGCAGCTTACGAGCCACCCGCAGCCCGGTCAGAGCGGCCGGATTGTGCAGCGGGGCGAGCGGGATCAGCTCCTCGATGGTGGCCAGCACCTCGTCGTCGACCACCGTCGACGCGGTGAACCGGTCGCCGCCGTGCACCACCCGGTGCCCGACCGCGGCCAGCCCGGACAGGTCCAGTTCGTCCATCAGCCGCTGCAGCGCCGCCCCGTGGTCGGGCGCGTCGCCGCCGGCCTCGCCGATCCGCTGGATCAGGCCCTTGGCCAGCACCTCCGAGCCGTCGAAGAGCCGGTAGCGCAGCGACGACGAGCCGCTGTTCAGCACAAGTACCCTGCTCATCTTGCTCCCGCCTGGATCGCTGTGATGGCGACCGTGTTCACGATGTCCTTCACGGTGGCGCCGCGGGACAGGTCGTTGACCGGCGCCCGCAGGCCCTGCATCACCGGCCCGACCGCCACCGCGTTCGCCGACCGCTGGACGGCCTTGTACGTGTTGTTGCCGGTGTTCAGGTCGGGGAAGACGAAGACGGTGGCCTTGCCGGCGACCGCGCTGCCCGGGAGTTTCGCGGCGGCGACGGCCGGGTCGACCGCCGCGTCGTACTGGATCGGGCCCTCGACCGGCAGATCCGGCCGGCGCTCCCGGACCAGGGCGGTGGCGGCGGCGACCTTGTCCACATCGGCGCCCGCCCCGGAACTGCCCGTCGAGTAGGACAGCATCGCGACCCGCGGCTCGATGCCGAACGCCGCGGCCGTCTGCGCCGACGAGAGCGCGATGTCGGCCAGCTGTTCCGCGTCCGGGTCGGGGTTCACCGCGCAGTCGCCGTAGACCAGCACCCGGTCGGCCAGCAGCATGAAGAACACACTGGACGCCACGGTCAGGCCGGGCACCGTCTTGATGATCTCGAAGGCCGGGCGGATGGTGGCCGCTGTGGTGTGGGTGGCGCCGGAGACCATGCCGTCGGCCAGGCCCGCGGCGACCATCAGGGTGCCGAAGTAGTTGACGTCACGGACCACGTCGTACGCCAGATCGAGGGTCACCCCGCGGTGTCTGCGGATCTCCGCATAGCGCTCGGCGAACCGCTCCCGCAACTCGCTGGAACCGGGGTCCACCAGGTGCGCCCCGGCGATCTCCACGCCGATCTCGCGGGCCCGCCGGTTGATCTCGGACGGGTCGCCGAGCAGGGTCAGCTCGGCCACCCCGCGGCGCAGCAGCGTCTCGGTGGCCCGCAGGATCCGCTCCTCGGTGCCCTCCGGCAGCACCAGGTGCCGGCGGTCGGCGCGGGCCTTGTCGATCAGATCGTTCTCGAACATCAGCGGTGTCACCCGGCTGGACCGGGCCACGTCGAGCAGCACCGACAACTCGGCCGTGTCGACGTTCTCCTCGAAGGCGCCGAGCGCGGCCTCGATCTTGCGAGGGGTGCTGAGCTGCGCCGTGATCCGGTCGGCGGCGGCGATCGTGTGATAGCTGTCGGCCTTGGTGACCAGCATCGCCAGCCCGGTGTTGAGCCGCTCGATCACCCGGACCGCGCGCTCGTCGGCCGGCTCCCCGAGCGTCAGCACCAGCCCGGCCAGCGTCACGTTGCCGGCCGCGTGCGCGGCGCTGGCGGCCACCAGCAGGTCGGCCCGGTCGCCCGCGGTGATCAGCAGCGCCCCGTCGGTCAGTGCGCCCAGCACGGTCGGCACATGCCCGGCGCCGACGACGTAGTCGAGCACGTCACGCTCCAGCGCGCCGGCCGATCCGGCGATCACCGTCGCGTCCAGCGCGGCCGCCACCTCACCCACCGTCGGCGCGGCGATCGCCGGGACCTCCGGCACGGCCCAGAACGGGACCGGCAGGCCGGCCTGAACACCACCGGCGATCCCTTGCGGCACCCGGTTCGCGATCACCGCGACGACCGTCGCGCCCAGATCGACGAGCGAGTGGTACGCACTACGCGTGGCCGCCGCCAGCGAATCCCCGGAGCGCCCCTCGCCACTGACCACCGGCACCACGACACTGCCGAACTCGGTCGCCAGCCGTGCGTTGAACGCCAGCTCCCGGGGCAGCTCCTCGCCGCCCTCCTCGGGTTTGTCGGTGAAGTCGCTGCCGACCACCACGACCGCGCTGCTGCGCCGCTCGACCTCGCGGTAACGCTCGACGATCCGGCCGATCAGCTCCTCCCGCCGGCCGTCGGCGACCAGGGCGCCGGCCTCGGCCAGGGTGACGCCGAACGAGTCCTCGACACCGACCGGGCCGGGATAGCGCGAGCGCAGGACCTCCAGCAGCGGATCCCTGCCACTCGCGGAGACCAGCGGCCGGAAGACGGCCACCTTCGCCACCTGACGGGAGAGCAGCTCGACGATGCCGAGCGCCACGGTCCCCTTGCCGACGGACGGGCCCAAGCCCGCTACGTACACGCTGCGTGCCACGCCCTCAACCTACCGGCCCGGAACCTGCCGGGCCGGGCCGAAAGTCCCGATCACCGGATGACCCGGGTCACCGGATCACTCGTCGTCCTCGTCGTCGCGGGCCAGCCAGGTGGCGAGCCGCTCGATCGGCGTCTCGAACTCCGGGTGCATGTCGACGAAGGTGCGCAGCTGCTCGCCGAGCCACTCCAGGGTCACGGTCTCCTCGCCACGCCGCTGGACCAGTTCCTCGATGCCACGATCAGTGAAGTACATGCCTGGATGGTAAAAGGGCCGCCCCGGGAAACCCGGAGCGGCCCTCCTGCCTCAGCGCGTCACGGACGCGGCAGCGCGGCCTCGATCAGCGCGGCCTGCTCGGCGTCGTGCATCTTGGCCGAGCCGACCGCCGGGGCGGCCGCAGCCGGCCGGGAGATCCGGCGCAGCCGGACGTTCTCCAGGTGCTCCAGCAGGTTGAGCGCCACGAACGACCAGGCGCCCTGGTTGGCCGGCTCCTCCTGGACCCACGCGAAGTCCTCGGCGTTCGGGTACTTCGCGAGCTCCGCCTTCAGCTCCCCGACCGGCTGCGGGTAGATCTGCTCCATCCGGATGATCGCCGTGTCGGTGATGCCCCGGTCGGCCCGCGCCTGGAACAGGTCGTAGTAGACCTTGCCCGAGCAGAGCAGCACCCGCTTCACCGAGTTGCCGTCGAGCGGCTGGCCGTTGACCCCGGCGTCGCCGAGCACCGGCTGGAAGGCGCCCTGGGTGAAGTCGTTCACCGCGGAGGTCGCCAGCTTGTGGCGCAGCAGCGACTTCGGCGACATGACCACCAGCGGCTTGCGCTTGGTGGACAGGGCCTGGCGGCGCAGCAGGTGGAAGTAGTTCGCCGGAGTGGTCGGGTTGGCCACCCGCATGTTGTCCTGCGCGCAGAGCTGGAGGAACCGCTCCGGGCGGCCGGACGAGTGGTCCGGGCCCTGGCCCTCCATGCCGTGCGGCAGCAGCAGCACCAGCGAGGACTGCTGGCCCCACTTCACCTCGCCGGAGGAGAGGAACTCGTCCACGATCGACTGGGCGCCGTTGACGAAGTCACCGAACTGAGCCTCCCAGAGGACCAGCGCGTCCGGGTTCTCCACCGAGTAGCCGTACTCGAAGCCCATCGCCGCGTACTCGCTGAGCAGCGAGTCGTGCACGAAGAACCGGGCGCTGCCGGTGGCCAGCGAGCTGAGCGGCAGGAAGTCCTTGCCGGTCTTCGAGTCCACGATGGCCGCGTGCCGCGAGGTGAACGTGCCACGCCGCGAGTCCTGACCGGCCAGCCGGACCGTCACACCCTGGCCGAGCAGCGAGCCGAACGCGATCAGCTCACCGAAGCCCCAGTCGATGCCGCCGTCGGTGGCCATCTTGGCCCGCCGGTCGAGCAACTGCTGGACCCGCTTGTGCGGGGTGAAGCCCTCGGGCAGCTCGACGTGCGCCTGGCCGATCGCGCGGACCGTGGCCGGGTCGATCGCCGAGTCCACCTGGGGCTCCGGCTCCTCGGCGATGATGTGCGGCCGGGGCGGGCTACCGGCGGCGTCGCGGGTGGCCTTGAAGACCTCCTCGAGACGGCCCTGGTAGTCGCGCAGCTGCTCCTCGGCCTCCTGCACGGTGATGTCGCCGCGGCCGATCAGCTCCTCGGTGTAGAGCTTCCGCACGCTGCGCTTGGTGTCGATGATCTGGTACATCCGCGGGTTGGTCATCGACGGGTCGTCGCCCTCGTTGTGACCGCGGCGGCGGTAGCAGATCATGTCGATCACGACGTCCTTGTTGAACGCCTGCCGGTACTCGAAGGCCAGCTTCGCGACCCGGACCACGGCCTCGGGGTCGTCACCGTTCACGTGGAAGATCGGCGCCTCGACCATCCGGGCCACGTCGGTCGAGTACATCGAGGAACGGCTGTACTCCGGGGCGGTGGTGAAGCCGACCTGGTTGTTCACGATCACGTGGACCGTGCCACCGGTGCGGTAACCGCGCAGCTGCGACAGGTTCAGCGTCTCGGCGACCACGCCCTGACCGGCGAACGCGGCGTCGCCGTGCACCAGCACCGGCAGCACCGTGTAGCCGTGCAGGCCCAGGTCGAGACGGTCCTGCTTGGCGCGGACGATGCCCTCCAGGACCGGGTCGACGGCCTCCAGGTGGGACGGGTTGGCGACCACGCTGACGGTGGTGGAGAACTCGCCGTTCGGGGTCGTGTACTTCCCGGTCTGGCCCAGGTGGTACTTCACGTCGCCGGACCCGTGCGCGGTCTTCGGGTCCATCTGACCCTCGAACTCGTTGAAGATCTTCTCGTACGGCTTGCCGACGATGTTGGTGAGCACGTTCAGCCGGCCACGGTGGGCCATGCCGATCACCATCTCGTCCAGCCCCGCCTCGGCCGAGGACTGGAGCACCGCGTCGAGCAGCGGGATCAGCGACTCGCCACCCTCCAGCGAGAACCGCTTCTGCCCGACGAACTTGGTCTGCAGGAACGTCTCGAACGCCTCGCCCGCGTTCAGCCGGTGCAGGATGTGCTTCTGCTCGTCGGCGTCCGGCTTGGCGTACTTGACCTCGATGCGCTCCTGGACCCAGCGGCGCTCCTCCGGGTCCTGGATGTGCATGTACTCGATGCCGATCCGGCGGCAGTAGCTGTCCCGCAGGACGCCGAGCACGTCACGGAGCTTCATCTTCTCCTTGCCGGCGAAGCCGCCGACCGGGAAGGTCCGGTCCAGGTCCCACAGGGTCAGCCCGTGCTGGAGAACATCCAGGTCGGGGTGCTTGCGGATGGTGAACTCGAGCGGGTCGGTGTCGGCCATCAGGTGGCCGCGCACCCGGTACGCGTGGATCAGCTCGATGACCCGGGCGGCCTTGTCGATCTGCCCCTCGGAGGTCCGGGCCACGTCACGCACCCAGCGGACCGGCTCGTACGGAATCCGCAGCGACGTGAAGATCTCGTCGTAGAAGCCGCGCTGGCCGAGCAGCAGCTCGTGCATCACCTTGAGGAACTCGCCGGACTGGGCGCCCTGGATGACCCGGTGGTCGTAGGTGCTCGTCAGCGTGGTGACCTTGCTCACGCCGTGCTCGGTGAGGGTCTCGTCGCTCATCCCGGAGTAGGGCGCCGGGTACTCCATGGCGCCGACGCCGATGATCGCGCTCTGCCCGCTCATCAGCCGGGGGATGGAGTGGACGGTGCCGATGCCGCCGGGGTTGGTCAGCGAGATCGTCGTCCCGGAGTAGTCCTCCATGGTCAGCTCGTTGCGACGGGCCCGCCGGACGATGTCCTCGTAGGCCTGCCAGAAGCCGCGGAAGTCGAGCGTCTCGCAGTTTTTCACCGACGGCACCACCAGGGTGCGCGAGCCGTCCTTCTTGACCAGGTCGATCGCGATGCCGAGGTTGATGTGCTCCGGCTGCACCAGGGTGGGCTTGCCGTCGATCTCGGCGTAGGTGTTGTTCATCTCCGGGTGCGCGACGACCGCACGGACCAGCGCCCAGCCGATCAGGTGGGTGAAGCTGACCTTGCCGCCCCGGCCCCGGGAGAGGTGGTTGTTGATGACGATGCGGTTGTCGACCATCAGCTTGGCCGGGACCGCGCGCACCGACGTAGCGGTGGGAACCTGGAGGGAGGCCTCCATGTTCTGCACGATCTTGCCGGCCACGCCGCGCAGGGTGACGGTCTTGGCGCCGGTCGGGGCCTCGGCGGCGGCCGGCTTGGCCGCGGGCCGGGCGGCGGGAGCGGCGGCCGGGGCCGGCTTCGCAGCGGGCGGGGTCACCGGCTTGGGCGGGGCGACCGTGGCGGCGGCCGGGGCGTCGGTGCCGGCCTTGGCCGCGGTCGCGGTCGCGTTGGCCGCGGTGGCCTCGTCCGGGGTCACGATCGGGCCCTGGGACGTCGCCGGCTTGTAGTCGGCGAAGAAATCGTGCCAGGCAGGGTCGACACTGGTCGGATCGGCCAGGTATCGCTGGTACATCTCATCGACGATCCACTCGTTGGGACCGAAGTCCGCGAGTGGATTGTCCTGCGAAGTCTGCTGCGTCGACACTGCCGCGTTCGCCTCTTTCACCGTTTTTGTCATCGCGTGACTGCTCCGTCACGCGGGACGGGTAGGATTCGGTGTCCAGGCTACGCCGTGCACAGGCGCTGTCGGTGCGGACGTCCGCTCTGTGGCCAATCAGACCCCGGAGCCTGCCCAGACTCTGAGCCCCGCGAGAGTACATCGCGGGGCGCGACGAGTCAGGCGATGTCCCGCCGTTTGGTGATGAGCGTGCCGAGCACCCCGGCCACCACGGCGTAGGAGAGCAGCACCACGGCGCCGACCCAGCGGGGCAGATCGTCCGGACCCTGCGGACCGGAGACCAGCAGGTCCGAGGCGAGCGTCGGGACGAGCACCCGCAGTTTCATGAAGACCTCGTCGACCTGGCTGGCCAGCACCGCGAAGACCGCGGTGAAGATCTGGGTGCCGACGACGTAGAGCACGGTCAGGGTGATGGTCGTGCCGATCTGGCTGCGGATCAGCACGCCGCAGCCGATGCCGACCAGCGCCCAGAGCACGTGGACCAGCAGGTTCAGCGAGATCGCCGACCAGACGAACGAGTCGTCGAGATACGTCTCCTGGTTCATCGAGGCGAGCGCCACCGGCGCGAAGATCAGGTTGAGCGCGGTGGTGAACACCCAGACCGTCACCGCGATCAGCATCGCGACCGCCATCTTGGCCAGGATCACCAGCTCCCGGCGCGGGGTGGTGAGGAACGTGGCGGTGGCGGTGAGGTGGAAGAACTCGTTGGTCACCAGGATCGCGCTGAGCAGCAGCACCAGCAGCACCCCG
This sequence comes from Actinoplanes sp. NPDC026670, assembly GCF_040638175.1. Lineage (NCBI taxonomy): Bacteria > Bacillati > Actinomycetota > Actinomycetes > Micromonosporales > Micromonosporaceae > Actinoplanes > Actinoplanes sp. NPDC026670. The sequence continues at coordinate 15,953 of NZ_JBEZXU010000062.1, read as the reverse complement.
GCGAACTGCCCGCTGGTGTAGAGGTTGCTGACGATGTTCTCCAGGCTGATGAACCCGAACGCGCCCTCGTCCGGCACGTTCATCTCGGTGATCACGGTGGCGGTCAGCCAGTTGTAGCCGAGCGCGAGCCCGTACAACGGCACCAGCGTGATCGCGAAGATCCACCACAACGAGGTGGTACGCAGTTTCAGCAGCTCGGCACGGACCAGGTTCATCGTGCCCCCGCCTTTCCGGCAGTCAGGTCGAGGAAGGCCCGTTCCAGGTCGGTGCTCTCCCCGGTCAGCTCGTGCAGCTCCACGCCGGCGGTGAAGGCGAGGTGCCCGACCCGGGCCGCGTCGGCGCCGGAGACCTGGAGCAGGCCGTCCGCCGACGCCACCACCTCCAGCTGCGCGTCCCGCAGGGCGGCGGCGAACTGCTCCGCCTGCGGTGTACGGACCCGCACCCGGGCTGCCCCGGCGGTCGCGCCGAGCACCTCGGCGACCGGGCCCTGCCGGATCAGCCGGCCGGCCGCGATGATCACCACGTCGTCGGCGAGCTGCTGCATCTCGCCCAGCAGGTGACTGGAGACGAGCACCGTACGGCCCTCGGCGGCGAGCGCCTTGAGCAGGTCACGCATCCACCGGATGCCCTCCGGGTCGAGGCCGTTGGTGGGCTCGTCCAGGATCAGCACCCGCGGGTCGCCGAGCATCGCCGCGGCGATCCCGAGCCGCTGTTTCATGCCGAGCGAGTAGCCCTTGAACTTCCGGGTCCCGACCGTGTTCAGCCCGACCATGGCGAGCACCTCGTCGGCGCGCTGGTCGGGCAGGCCGGCCGCGCGGCAGATGATCCGCAGGTGGTTGCGGGCGCTGCGGCCGCGGTGCGCGCTGGACGCCTCCAGCACCGCGCCGACCTGCCGGATCGGGTCGGGCATGTCCACATAACGCACCCCGCCGATGGTGGCGGCGCCCGAGGTGGGCGTGACCAGGCCCAGGATCATCCGCAGCGCGGTGGTCTTGCCGGCCCCGTTGGGACCCAGGAAGCCCGTGACCCGGCCGCCGTGCACCGTGAAGGAGAGATCGTCGACCGCCCGCACCTTGGTGTAGTGCTTGGTGAGGCGGTCGACGCTGATCTCCGCGTAGTTGGGCCGGCTCATCGTCACGGCTCCTTCCCCGTCAGCTCGAAGCGATCAACTTACTGGACGAGGGCGAGCCAGGTGGCCCGAGCCTGTGCCAGGTGACGGCCGTCCGGCCCGTACACCGAGGAGTCCACGACGGCCTTGCGCCCGCTCGTCTCCGCCAGCGCGCCGACGATCACGCACTCGTCGCCCGGTGCGGGCAGCGCGGTGACAGCCGCGGCGATCCGGCCGAGCACGTAGGGCCGGCCGGCCGGGCCGATCGCCGTCCAGCCGCCGGGGCAGTCCAGCGCCGCCCACATCGTCTCCGCCACGACGTCGTCCGGCACGGTCCACGGCGCCGCGGTCCGGCCGCCGGGCAGCGGGCCGGGGAAGATCCGCAGGCCGTCGCCGGGTGCCCGGTCCGGACCGCAGACGAAGCAGCCGGGAAACGGATGGGCGGCGAAGCCGGGATAGTCCTTCGAGGCGGTGACCGCGTCGGCGAGCCGGACCGGCGGCACCGGCACGCCCGCGTCCACCGCCTCCGCCACCTCGGCGACCAGGGTGTCACCGGCCCGGACCGAGCCCTCGGCGAACTCCAGGGCGGTGTCGAGCGGAGGCGGCACCCGCAGGGTCACCTGGACCGGCGGCCCGCCGATCCGGGCGCCCGCGGCGGCGGCGAAGACACCCGAGCACCAGCCCCCGTTTCCGGAGCCGGGCGGGCCGTTGAAACGAGCCGGGATCTGCATCTCCCGACCTTCGCACACGCAGTTCATCCACCGGTCACACATCGCCACCTGGGGCGACACGCCATCGGCAGACATCAGCCTTACACAGATCACATGGGAGTTCTCATGACGGCCGCCGCACCCACCGGGACCAGCGGCTACTCGCTTCTCCTCGCCGACGACCCCGGTCTGGTCGAGGCCGCGCAGCGCCTGCGCCACGACGTCTTCGCCGGGGAGCTCGGCGCCCGGCTCACCTCCACCGCCGAGGGCATCGACGCGGACGAGTTCGACGCCTACTGCGACCACCTGATCGTGCGCGACGACGCGACCGGCGAGGTGGTCGGCACCTACCGGATGCTGCCGCCGCGCGCCGCGGAGCTGGCCGGGCGCCGGTACGCGGACTCCGAGTTCGACCTGAGCGCGCTGCGCCCGCTGCGCGACCACCTGGTCGAGATCGGCCGCTCCTGCGTGCACCCGGACCACCGCTCCGGCGCCGTGGTCAACCTGATGTGGGCCGGCATCGCCCGGTACCTGCACCTCAACAACCTGCGCTGGCTCGGCGGCTGCGCCTCGGTGCCGCTCGGCGACGGCGGGCAGCTGGCCGCCGGGGTGCGGGCCCGGGTCAACGCCAAGCACCTCTCGCCGCCCGCGCTGCGGGTCCGGCCCCGCAACCCGTGGACGCCGCCGGCGGGCGTCGAGGCCGACCCCAAGGCGGCGCCGCCCGCGCTGCTCCGCGGCTACCTGCGGCTCGGCAGCTGGGTGTGCGGCGAGCCGGCCTACGACGCGGACTTCGACTGCGCCGACTTCTACGTGCTCTTCTCGATGGACCGGCTGGACCCGCGGTACCGCCGGCACTTCCTCGGCGCGTCCCGGTGACCGCGCCCGTCACGACCGCCGGCACCCTGTGGCAGCCCGCCTCGGGGTGCGGTGACCGGTGCCGTGGCCGGGCCACCGGGCGGCGCGGCCCGGTGGGCGTCGTGGTGCGGGTGGCGGCGCTTGCCGTCGTACTCCTCGGTGGTGTCCTGATGGTGATGGTGAGCAGTGCCGCGCTGCGGGCGCTGTCCCGGGGGATCCTCGCGGTCCTGGGGGTCCGTCTGGTCTGGCGCGGCGCCGAGCCGCGGCCGGGCAGCCTGCTCGTCGCCAATCACGTCTCCTGGCTGGACGTCGTCGCGCTGACCGCGGTCCGCCCGATGCGGATGGTGGCCAAGCACGACGTCCAGGCCTGGCCGGGGATCGGCGGCACCGCGATGCGGGCCGGCACGATCTTCATCGACCGCACGCGGCCGAGAGCGCTGCCGCAGACGGTGGCCGAGGTCGCCGGCGCGCTGCGGGCCGGGCGTTCGGTCGTCGTTTTTCCGGAGGGTACGACCTACTGCGGCCCCGAGAGCGGGCGTTTCCGGTCGGCGCTCTTCCAAGCGGCGATCGATGCCGGCGCGCCGGTGGTGCCGATCTCGGTCGGCTACGACTCGACCGAGGCGGCGTTCGTCGGCGAGGACACCCTCGGTGAGTCGATTCTGCGGATCGCCCGGACCCGGGGCCTCACGGTGACCCTGGCGGCGGCCCCGGCGCTGCGGCCGGACCCGGGCGCCGACCGGCGTGCGCTGGCCCGCGCGGCCCAGGCCAGCCTGGCCGGAAGGGGTTATCACCTGGCAGCCTGACCGTGCCGAGGATGTCTCACAGAATATTTTCAGCGAGTGTGCAGGCAAGGTGCAGCGGGCCGGACGAGAATGGCGCCATGGCCACCCAGACCCAGCCCAAGCAGAGCGAAGCGAAGCTGCTCGTCGTCGAGGACGATGCGAACATTCTCGAGCTCCTCTCCGCAAGCCTGCGTTTCGCCGGGTTCGAGGTGACCACCGCGATGAGCGGCAGCGCGGCGGTCAGCGCCGCCCGCAACTCCACCCCTGACCTGGTCGTCCTCGACGTCATGCTGCCCGACCTGGACGGCTTCGAGGTGATCCGGTTGATGCGGGAGGGCGGGCAGCGCACGCCTGTGGTCTTCCTCACCGCCCGCGACGGCACCGACGACAAGATCCGCGGCCTGACCCTGGGCGGCGACGACTACGTGACCAAGCCGTTCAGCCTGGAGGAGCTCACCGCCCGGATCCGGGCGGTGCTGCGCCGCACCAACGCCGGTGACGAGCAGCCCTCCCGGCTGGTCTTCGCCGACCTCGAGCTGGATGAGGAGACCCACGAGGTCTACCGGGCGGGCTCCCGCGTGCAGCTCTCGCCGACCGAGTTCAAGCTGCTGCGTTACCTGATGCTCAACGCCAACCGGGTGCTCTCCAAGGCGCAGATCCTGGACCACGTGTGGAAGTACGACTTCCGTGGTGACGACAACATCGTCGAGTCCTACATCTCCTACCTCCGCCGCAAGGTCGACAACGTGCAGCCGCGGCTGATCCACACCCTGCGCGGCGTGGGCTACGTGCTCCGCAAGCCAGCCGTCTAGGCCCGGCGGTGACACTGACCGAGCGTGTCCGCGAGCGGATGCCGCGCAATGCCGGGCTGCGCCGGATCTCGCTGCAGACCAAGCTGGTCGCGTCGGTGCTGGTGCTGGTGCTGGCCGCGCTCACTCTGATCAGTGCGGCCAGCACGTATTTCCTGAGCGAGTACATGGTGTCCCGGATGGACTCCCAGCTGTGGGCCATGGCCGAGGACGCCGCGGAGCGGTCCGAGACGCACGGCAAGATCGACGTCTACGTGCCGCCGGACTATCTCGTCGCCTTCACCACGGTCGGTGGGGTCTTCTTCGCCGGTGACCGCGGCGCCGGCGTCGACGCGGGTGATGCCCCGCCGCTGCTGGCGGGTGTGGACGCCATCACCAGGCAGGCCGACCGGGCCTACACGGACAAGGGCGAGAACAGCAAGTACATGTGGCGGATGCTCGTCGTCGTTCTGCCCAACGGCCTGGTCATGCACATCGGTCAGCGGATGAAGGGCGTCGACGACGTGATCGCCCGGCTCGTCCTGGTGGACGTGCTGGTCGGGGTCGGCGTCCTGATCACCCTGGCCACCGTCGGCGCGGCGCTGGTCCGGCAGAGCCTGATCCCGTTGCGTCAGGTGGAGCGGACGGCGGCGGCCATCGCGGCCGGCGACCTGACCCGGCGAGTGCCCGATCCGGAGGAGTCCGGTGGCCATCCGACCACCGAACTGGGCCGGCTCTCCGAGGCGCTGAACGCGATGCTCGCCCAGATCGAGGCGGCCTTCCGGGCGCGGGCCGACTCCGAGCAGGCGGCCCGGTTCGCGGCCGACGCGGCCCAACAGTCCGAGGCCCGGGCGCTGGCGTCCGAGTCGCGGGCACTTCAGTCCGAGGGGAAGATGCGGCAGTTCGTCGCGGACGCCTCGCATGAGCTGCGCACTCCACTCACCACCATCCGCGGTTTCGCCGAGCTGTACCGGCAGGGCGCGGTCTCCGACCCGGAGCAGGTGGCCTCCCTGGTGCGCCGGATCGAGGACGAGGCGGCCCGGATGGGGCTGCTCGTCGAGGATCTGCTGCTGCTGGCCCGCCTCGACCGGGAACGCCCGCTCACCCTGGCGCCGGTGGAGCTGCCGGTGCTCGCCATGGACGCGGTGGAGGCGGCCCAGGCGACCGCCCCGGAGCGGACCATCGAGCTGGAGGTCCGCGACTCGGCGGAGCGGCTGGTGGCGTACGGCGACGACGCCCGCCTGCGCCAGGTGGTCGGCAACCTGATGACGAACGCGCTGGTGCACACCCCGCCCGACGCGCCGGTGACCCTGCGGCTGTACGCCGGTGAGGGGAACGTCGCGGTGGTCGAGGTGTCGGATGGCGGCCCCGGCCTGAGCGAGGCGCAGACCCGGCGGGTCTTCGAGCGGTTCTACCGGGTGGACGAGGCGCGGACCCGGAACACCGAGCGGGAGGCCACCGGCACCGGTCTGGGGCTGGCGATCGTGGCGGCCATCGTGCGGGCGCACGAAGGTTCCGTCCAGGTGATCTCGGAGGCGGGGCAGGGCGCGACCTTCCGAGTGTCTTTGCCTACCATAAATCCGGATAAAGGGTTCACAGAAAACGTCCAGGAGTAACACAGTTCGGTACGAGTCCGACGGGGCAGAGTTAGTCGCATGAACGAGAACGAGACCAACCCGCGGCCCGCGGACGCCGCCGCTGACAACACCAGCGCGGAGCGGGTGGAGTCTGAGCAGCCGACGCTTGCGCAGCCGCCGGTTGCCCCGCAGTCGGGTGCTCCCCAGTCCGCGGCACCCACGCAGCAGACCCCCTGGGCGCAGCAGTCGCCCTGGCAGCAGCAGTCGACCACCCACCCGGTGTCGGCCCAGCCCGCTGCCGCACACCCGGTGTCGGCCCAGCCGGTCACCGCTCAGCCGGTCACCGGTCAGCCCGCCAGCGGTGTCCCCTACAGCCACCCGCACTACGCCTACCAGGCCCCGCAGGCCGGCTACGGGCAGCAGGCCACCGGCGGGGAGTATCCGGACTACTCGCAGCAGCAGGCGGCGTATCAGGCCTGGCACGCGGCCGCCGCGGCGCAGGCGGCCGGCGGCGGCAACGTCCCACCCGGCTGGACCCCGGTGCCCGGCGCCGACGGCTCCGGGCGGCCACCCGGCCGCGGGCGCAAGGTCTTCCTGGCCGGCGCCGCGGCCCTGCTCATCGCGCTCGTCTCGGGCGGGATCGGCGCCGCCACCGCGGTGGCCATGGACTCCGACAACACCCCCGCAACCGTGCAGACCGGCAACTCCTCGGTCACCCGGGTCGTGGACCGTTCGTCGCTGGCCCAGATCGCGGCCGCCGTGCAGGACAACGTCGTCTCGATCACCACCGGCTCCGGCGAGGGCTCCGGCGTGGTGCTGACCGCCGACGGCTACATCGTCACCAACAACCACGTCGTCTCGACCGCGCAGGGCTCGACCGTCACGGTGATCTTCGCGGACGGCACCAAGACCTCCGCCACCATCGTCGGCACCGACGAGCGCACCGACCTCGCCGTGATCAAGGCGGAGAACGTGTCCGGCCTCAAGGCTGCCACCTTCGGTGACAGCTCCAAGATCGAGGTCGGCGACACCGTGCTCGCCCTCGGCAGCCCGCTCGGCCTGGAGGGCTCGGTCACTGCCGGCATCATCAGCGCCAAGGACCGCAGCATCCAGTCCTCCAGCGAGCAGGAGCAGCAGCAGACCCCCTGGGGCAGCAGCCAGCAGCAGCAGACGGCGCCGACCACGATGACCGGCCTGTTGCAGACCGACGCCCCGATCAACCCGGGTAACTCCGGCGGCGCGCTGGTCAACACCAACGGCGAGGTGATCGGCATCAACTCGGCGATCGCCACCTCCGGCTCCAACACCGGCAACATCGGTCTGGGCTTCGCGATCCCGAGCAACAAGGCCAAGCAGGTCGCCGACTCCCTGATGCAGGGCAAGAAGGTCAGCCACCCGGCCCTCGGCGTGAGCGTCACCAACGCGGAGAACGGTGGGGCGGCCGTCAGCGCGGTGGTCGAGAACAGCGCCGCCGCCAAGGCCAAGCTCCAGCGGGGCGACGTCGTCACCAAGGTCGACGGAAAGGCGATCGGCGACTCGGACGACCTGGTGGCAGCCGTTCAGGCGGGCGCCGTCGGCCAGCAGATGACCCTCACCTTCACCCGTAACGGCGCGGAGCAGACGGTGACCGTCACGCTCCAGGAGTCCGAGTAGACATTTCCCTTCCGCTACGGCGGGTGACGTGCCCGGGGGTGGGCGCGTCACCCGCCGTGATCATGTGTGCCCGGGATTCCGGACCTTTCGGGGGAAGGGGACGGATTTAGCGCGCAGGACTCGCGTTCACGCAGGCAAGCGCCTAATCTCCATTCGCCATCGGCGAAGCCATCGTCCGTCGGTGCGGTCGCGCGGTGTTCGCCACGGCGGAGTGAAAGGCCCCCTCAGTTGACGTATGTCGAGACCCGGACGAACGTCTGGGAAGCCCTGGCCGGACGGGCTCCGGGAGTCCCGTCGGGACCGGCTGACACCGGGCTCTGGCACACCGTCGCCGACCGGCTGAACCCGGCCAGCGCCCGCCCGGTCCTGCGATCGGGCATCGAGGTCCGGCACCGGACCGCGGTCCGTGGCGGCCGGTATGTGATGCTCCGCTCACCCGAGGACGGCGGGCGCAGCTCGTACCTGCGGCTCACCCCGGAGGAGTACCAGCTCGCGCTGATGATGGACGGCGACAGCACGGTCGCCCGGCTGGTCGCCGAGTTCGCCCGGATCGCCGGCCGTCTCGCCCCCGACCAGGTCCGCCGGGTGGTCGCCGACCTGGCCGCCAACCGGATGCTCGAAGAGCTCCCGATGGACGCCTTCCGCCCGCTGCGTGAGCTGCGCAACGAGCCGCTGGCCGCGGCCGGCCGTGGCCGTGTGGTGCTGTCCGTGCCCGTCGACGGGCTGGTCACCACGCTCTACCGGACCGTGGGGCGGTTCCTGTTCACCCGGGTCGCGGTCTGGATCGGCGCGCTGCTGTCGGCGGCCGGCCTGGTCCTGTTCGCGGGCGCCTGGCAGCAGGGCGGCGAGTCGCTCTTCCTGGTCGGTGACTCGTACCTGCTCGGCGCCGTCTCGCTCGTGCTGCTGAACATGCTGGTGCTGGGGGTGCACGAGTTCGGCCACGCGCTCGCGGCGAAACGGGTCGGGCGTGAGGTGCCGGCCGCCGGGCTGATGCTGCACTTCGGCATCCCCTCGGTCTTCGTCGACACCAGCGACGTCTGGATGGCCGGTCGCCGGGCCCGGATCGCGGTCACCGCCGCCGGGCCGGCCACCGCGCTCGGCCTCGCCGGTCTGCTCCAGGTCACCGGCTTCCTGGTGCCGGCCTTCGCCGGGCTCGCCTTCAAGCTGGCCTTCCTCTTCTACCTGCACACCTTCTTCAACCTGAGCCCGCTGCTGCCGCTGGACGGCAAGTACCTGCTGATGGACTGGCTGGAGATCCCGGACGTACGGGCCCGCGGCCTGTCCTGGCTGTCCGGCCGCCTGCGCCGCCGTGGCCCCCGGTGGCGGCGGCTGGACCGGGAGGGCCGCCTGGTCGCCCTCTACGGCGTGCTGGGCCTGCTCTGGCTGGTCAGCGCGGCCGGGCTGGGCTACCGCCTGTGGACCGACCGGATCCACGGCCTGACCGTCGGCCTCTGGTACGAGGGCATCGGGTCCCGTCTGCTGCTGATCGTGATCGTCCTCGGGGTGGTCGCCCCGCCGATGTGGTTCCTGCTCGGCCGGCTGGCGCGGGCGTTCCGCCGGATGCGGCAGCGGGCCGCCGAACGCGACCGGGAAGCCGACCTGCCCCGCCGGGTCGCCGCTCTGCGCGCCTCCGAGCTGGGCGGCCTGCCCGAGCCGTCGCTGCAGGCGCTGGCCGCCCGCGCCCGCTGGATGCGCCCGCCGACCGGCCGGCAGCTGGTACTCGCCGGAGAGACGCACAGCGCGGTGCACGTGGTGGTCGAGGGCGCGCTGCACGGCCGCCGCCCCGGCGACCCGGGCGGCACCATCCGCCACCACGTCGGCCCCGGTGGGGTGGTCGGCCTGGCCACCGCGCTCACCGGGCGCAGCGCCCAGCTCGACTGGCACACCGCCGGCGTCACCCTGCTGGCCATTCCCGTCTCGACGGTGACGACGGTGGTCGGGCCGATGCCCGGCCCGCCGCCGCAGGAGCGGGCCGAGGGCGAGGCGCTGTTCGCCGACACCCCGGCGCTGGCCGCGCTGGAGGACGACCAGCGGCTCGCGCTGATCGCCGCCGCACACCCGGTCGACCTGGACCCGGGCGCGCCGGTGATCCTGCCCGGCCCCACCCACGCCGTGGTCGTCGAGTCGGGTGTGATCGCCATGCCGGACGGCGTCGAGCTGCGCCGCGGCACCCTGGTCGGCCCGGTCGGCGACGGCAGCCCCGGCATGGTGGCGCAGGCCCGCACCCCGGTGCGGCTCTGGGTCATCCCGGACGCCTCCGACCTGCCTCCGCTGATCGGCTCGTACGGCCCCGGCGTCCCGATGCCGGCGCTGCGCCCGAGCACCCCGGCGGTCGCCCGCCCCGGCGCCGCGCACCCGCCGCTCGCGGTTCCGCCCGGCCCGCCGGACGCCGACGAGCAGTACGACGTGGACCGGCACTTCGAACGCCGGATGTGGGGCTTCGTCAGCATGCTGCTGGTGTTCGCGCTCGCCAGCCTGCTGATCAACGTGCGCAGTGGCCCGGCCTGGGCCGAGATGCCCGCCGAACGGGTCCTGCTGAGCGTCCAGCGCGGCGCCGTCACCGCGAACGCGGGCGCCACCGCGTTCTCGCTCCAGGTCGGCGAGGAGCGCTATTTGAAGTCCGGCTCGAAGATCGAGGTGCCCGGCAAGGGCGTCGCCCTGCTGACCTTCCCCGGCGGCGCGGCCGTGGTGCTCTGCGGCAACTCGCGGGTCGCGGTCAACGGTGTCGGAGTCGAGCACGGGCGTACGTCCACCCCGTCGGCGAACCTGGCCCTGGAGAACGGGCGGCTGCTGGCCGACACGAGCAGCCCGAGCGGGGCGTTCGCGCCGCTCGGCCTGACCGTGCTCCGGGGGCAGGGCGACGTCGTCAGCAGCGGCCGGGCCTGGTATTCGGTCGACCCCGGCGCGGTCGCCGTCTCGTCCGGCGCGGTCACCGTCGGCGGGGCCGGGAGCCCGGCCGACGGCAAGGAGCTGAACTGCGGTGACGGTGTGCCGGTCAAGCCGCCGACCGAGACCGCGCCGACCGAGGAGCCGACTGAGGAGTCGACCGAGGAATCCACTCTTCCGCCCTCTGTGGATCCGTCGGTGTCTCCGACTAACGTGGAATCGTCCGCCCCGGCCACCGAGACCTCGAGCGAGCCGACCACCGGCGCCTCGACGAGCACGACGCCGAGCATCCGTCCGAGCCGTAGCCGGACGCCGTCGCCGTCGGTCAGCACGAGTCCTTCGAAGGCGGCGTCACCGTCAGCCAACTCGCCGAGCGCGTCGCCGTCGCCCTCTGTCGACCCTCCGTCCCCGTCCCCGAGCATTCCGGAGCAATCGGCGGATCCGTCCACTGAGTGACAGCGGGCGGCCACGCCGACGAGAAACGAGGAGTGGCCGCCCATGCTCTGCTGGTTCTGTGCCGAGGGGGCACGCGCGACGTGCCGGTTCTGCGGGCGTGGCGTCTGCGCCGAGCACGCACGGTTCGGGCCGTACATCCTGGAGGTGACCAGGTCGGTGCGGCGGGACCGGGCCGAGGCACTGGTGGTCGAGGACGCGGTGCAGTGCGGCGCGTGCCATCCCCGGCCACAGCCGGTGGCGATGCCCGAGCTGGACTAGATCTTCAGGAGTTCACGTACGGGCTGAGGGCGTTCGTCATGGCCTGCCGCAGCATCGTCTTCGGGCGGGCGCCGACGATCGTCGAGGTCACCACGCCGCCATTGAAGAGCAGCAGCGTCGGCATCGAGTGCACCCGGTAGGCGATGGTGGTCGCCGGGTTCGCATCCACGTCCAGCTTGGCGACGAGCATCCGGCCGGCGAACTCCCCGGCCAGCTCGCCCAGGATCCGGGCCACCGGGCCGCACGGCGGGCACCACGTCGCCCAGAAGTCGACGAGCACCGGCGTGGGCGAGGCCAGCACCACCTCGGCGAAGGTGGCGTCGGTCACCGTGATCAGGGCGTCATCTGGCATTTGATCTCCTCCAACTGGGTCTGCAAGCGGCGCCGGACCGCGGTCAGCTGATCGAGATAGCCGTCCACCTCGGCCAGCCGTCGGCGCAGCACGGCGGCCGAGTCCGGGCACACGTGACCGGAGCTGTTCCCGGCCCGCAGGCAGGCGACGAACGGCTTGATGTCGTCCACGCCGAAGCCGTCGGCGAGCAGGGCCCGGATCTCGTGCACGACGCGGAGCTCGCCGTCGTCGTACTGCCGGTAGCCGTTGGCGTCCCGGCTCGGGTGGATCAGCCCGTGCTCCTCGTAGTAGCGCAGCGTGCGCGGGCTGGTGCCGGCCCGCTCGGCCAGCTCTCCGATCAGCATGAGTTCGACGGTAGGCCCTGACACCGGCGTCAAGGCAAGGTCGTGACCTGCGGCACCGGCCCAAGATCGTGCAAGGATGGACACATGGTCGACGGTCCGGTGGCGTTCGTGCTCGGCGGCGGCGGTGTCCTCGGCGCGGTCGAGGTCGGCATGCTGCGGGCGCTGTTCCGAGCCGGGTTCCGGCCCGACCTGGTGGTCGGCACGTCGATCGGCGCGGTCAACGGCGCCCTGGTGGCGTCCGACCCGTCCGAGCCGGTCACCGAGCGCCTGGTCCGGCTCTGGACGTCGCCGGAGGCCGCGGCGGTCTACGGCGACTCGATCGGCCGCCAGATGCGCCGGTTCGCGGCCCGTACCCACCTGCATTCGCCCCGCCCGCTGCGCCGCCTGCTGGAGAGCGAGCTGGGCGAGGCGGCCACGTTCGCCGATCTGAAGGTGCCGTTCCACTGCTGCGCGGCGAGCATCGAGCGGGCCGCCGAGCACTGGTTCGACAGTGGACCACTGGTCGACGCGGTGCTCGCGTCGTCAGCGGTGCCGGGGCTGCTGCCGCCGATGGAGATCGGTGGCGAGCACTATGTGGACGGTGGCATCGTGAATTCGATCCCGATCGGCGAGGCGGTACGGATCGGCGCGAAACTGATCTTCGTGCTCCAGGTCGGCCGGGTGGAGCGGCAGCTCAGCGTGCCGAAACGACCGTGGGAGGTGGCGCAGGTGGCGTTCGAGATCGCCCGCCGGCACCGGTTCGCGCGCGAGATGGCGTCCCTGCCGGACGACGTCCGTGTGCACGTGCTGCCGAGCGGTGGTGGTGAGGGCCGGGACGATTCGCCGTGGGCGTACCGGGACATGGCCGCCGTGGGCCGCCGGATCAGCCGCGCCTACACGGCTTCCCGGCGTTACCTGGCCGCTAACGTGAACCCGCTGCCGGGGCCGTGATGGGGCTGCCTCCGGTCTGGGTCCGGCGCCTGGTGATCGCGCCGGCCGTCGTGCTGCTGGCGTTCGCGCTGCTCACCACGCTCCCGATCTGGCTGATCCTGGCGCTCGCGGTCTCGCCGCTGGTGCCGGGCAGGCTGCGGGTGCCGCGGCTGGTCTTCCTGGTGATCGTCTACCTGGTGTGGGACGCGGTGGCGCTGGTGTCGCTCGGGGTTCTCTGGGTGGTCTCCGGTTTCGGCCTGCGGATCCGCGGCCCGTGGTTCCAGCGCGCCCACTATGTGCTGACCGGCCGGTTCCTGGGCGTGCTGTTCTGGTTCGCGCGCTGGTCGCTGCACCTGGAGATCGACGTGGTGGGCACCGACCCGGACACCGCCCAGCCGGGTCGGCCGGAGATCGTGGTGAGCCGGCACGCCGGTCCGGGTGACTCGTTCACCCTGATCCACGCGCTGGTCAACTGGTTCGCCCGGGAGCCGCGGATCGTGCTGAAGGCCGCGTTGCAGTGGGATCCGGCGGTCGACGTGCTGCTCAACCGTCTGCCCAACCGGTTCATCTCGCCGGGGCGGACCGGGACGGCGACCCTGGAGGATCAGATCGGTGACCTGGCCACCGGCCTGGACGACAACGACGCCTTCGTGATCTTCCCGGAGGGTGGCAACTTCACCCCGCGCCGCAAGATCAGCGCGATCGCCCGGCTGCGAGCCCGCGGCCTGCACGACATGGCCGTCCGCGCGGAGAACCTGCGTAACCTGCTGCCGCCGAAACCGGGCGGCCTGCTCGCCGCGATCGACGCCGCCCCGGACGCCGGGGTGATCTTCGTGGCGCACACCGGCCTGGACCGGATGGTGAGCATCGCCGACGTGTGGCGTGAGCTGCCGATGGACAAGCGGTTGGTGATGCGTTTCTGGAGCGTGCCGCCGGAGGAGGTGCCCGCCGGCGAGCAGGAACGGACCGAGTGGCTTTACGACTGGTGGGCCCGCATCGACGCGTGGATCGACGAGAACCGGCCTGCGCCGCGTCCGTTGTGGACGGCACGCGCCCGATAGGGGCCCACCAGGATCGCCGTTACGCTCCCGCGGTCTGGCCCTGGGAGGTGAAGGCCTTGAGCATGTCCTCGGGCATCGGGGTGATCTCGCTGGCAGCCGGGGCCGCGACGTCGACCTTGGTGCCGAAGTCGTAGTACGTCGTGGTGATCTTGCCGGAGCCGGCGCCCATCCCGCTCATGTCGATGACCAGCTCGGTGAGCCGGCCCTCGCTGTCACGCTTGGCGGTGAACGGCACGGCGGTCGCCTTGGCCCCCAGCGCCTTCAGCGACTCGGGGTCGGCGGTCGGCGACTTCGTCATGTCGAGCGTGCCGCTGAAGTTGTCGCCGTCGAGTTTCACGTCGACCGCGGCGGCCGCGAACGCTTCGGCGTTCGCCAGGTTCTCCGGGTTGAGCGAGTTGCCCTTCGGAAGCTTCGACACGTCGAGCGACATCCACTTGTCGCCGGTGGGACCCATCTTCATGTACATCGTCTCGCCGACCAGGCGGACCGCGATGTCCAGCGACTCGGTGCCCATGCTCATCTTCATGGTCATGTCGAGCTTCTTGTTCGCCAGGTCGGCCGAGCCGGTGGCCTCGATGCCGCCGGGCATCACCATCTTCATCTTCATCGTCTCGGTGCCGAGCTTCTTCGACGCGGCGACGAACTCCTCGACCGGAGTGGCGGCGGCCGTGGTCGTGGCGACCGGCGCGGCTCCCGTGGAGCCGGAATTCTGGGACCCGGAGCTGCACGCACCGAGCCCGACGATGGCGGCGATCGTCACCGATGCGGCGGCCAAGCGTTGGAAACTCATGTGTATCTCCTCGTCAATGTTATGAACGGGGCCCACCATAGCGGGCAGGTGCGACAAATCCCGGGCCGATTTCCTGGGCGATCATGAGAGGGGCATGATGGATCGCAGGAGTCCGCACGCGTACGTACAGGGGGAGGGCTCGTGAGATTCGAGGTCAGCAAGGTCCTCGACGCCATCGAGGCGCGGCTCACCACCGACCCGGCCCTCGCCCGGGCAGTGGTGGATCTGGCAGAAGTCGTCCGTTATGCGGATCTCGACGGTGGCCGCCCGGCCAGCCTGGTCCGTCTCGGGCTGTTGGTCGACGCGCTCGGGCGCTACGTCTCCGAGGAGAATGTTCCGGTTTACGTGGTCACGCCACGTGGCCTGCTCTCCGACACCGACCTCACCTCGAACGAGCGGATGGTGGTCCGCCGCTGGGCCGACGACGGCAAGGTCGAGGTCGTGCCCCAGGTCGAGGACCGGGTGCTGGAGGTGGCCGAGATGCTCGGGCTGCCGGTGCTCACCCGTGACCGGGAGGACCGGTTCCGGGCCAGCCGCCCGTGGGTGTCCGAGCCGGGCCGGTTGCTGGCCCTGGTGTCGGCGCAGGGCGGCCCGACCCTGGTCGCCCGGGTCGGCCGGGGCGAGGCGACGCCGCCGGTGCCGCGCTCGCCGCTGGGTGAGCGCCTGCTCGCCCGGGTGTGGCGCTGCCCGTCGCTGAGCTGCAACAGCTACGGCGACGGCGGCGAGTCGGACAGCCCGTTCGCGGACATGCGGACCTACACGAGCCCCGTCTCACAGCCGCCGCCGACTCTGCGGGCCGGTGCGCCGACCTGTCCACGGCACGGTGACCGGCTCAAGGACGTCGGCCCGCGCCCGGCGACCGAGGTCTTCTCGGTCCGTATCGACGGTGTGATCCGGCAGCGGTTCGTGGTCTCCGAGGACCGGGCCATGGTCGTCGGCCGGGCGCCGGAGGGCGGCTCGGGAGTCATGCTCGGCCAGTGGCTCACCGACGACGCCCGGAAATGGATCAGCCGTGGGCACGTGCAGTTCACCCTGCGCGGTGGCCAGATCACGGTGACCGACATCAGCATGAACGGGTCGGGGGTCCGGCCGGGCGGGTCGATGGATGACGACGCGCGGATCACCCTGCGGCGTGACGAGAGCCGGGTGCTGGCCGAGGACGACATCGTCGAGCTCTACCACGCGGTGCTGATCGGCCGGTCGAGGCTCTGGGCGAGCGGCGGCAACGTCCAGCCCGAGTCGGTGATGGGCGAGGCCCCGACGATGGCGTTCCGGCCGGTCGGCCGCTGACACGTCAGTGGGGGGGGGGCCCCCGCCGCGCCCCCCAGAGCCGAAACCCGGCAGCCCATCAGGACCTCCCCGCGCGGGGGCCGCCCGGGGTGCCGGTGCGCCACGGTGTCCACCAGCGGCGGGGGCCGCCGGAG
>NZ_JBEZXU010000061.1:0-70026 GCF_040638175.1 Actinoplanes sp. NPDC026670 | reverse complement strand
CCCAACGCCCACCCCGTCACCCGACCGCGACACCTCAAACCACCCACACGAGGAATCGACAACCACCCCACCACACCACCACGCAGAAGACTCTCGGGACGTGGAAAGGGCTGCAAGATCGGCGCGAGGGTGAAGATTCGTGCAAGATCCGCGAGAGGCGAGAGGCGAGAGGCGAGAGGCGAGAGACGACGGGCGAGGCGAGAGCCGGTTGGCGAGATACGGGCCGTGGGTGGCGGGCCGTGGGGAGACGCCGCGGGCGAGGAGATGTGAGGGCTGTCCTTCGCGGGCTGAGGTGGCTGTGCGGAAGCCTCCGGGGCGTGGAGACACCTGCAAGATCGGCCCTGAGGTGCATCTTCGTGCAAGATCGGCTCAGGGGTGGCGGCAGTCGGGCCTTTGTGGCTGGTTCTGGCCGCTGCCACGGAGGGCGCGAGGCGGCGGTGGCGGACAGCTGGGTGTGGGCGGCTACCAGACGTACTTGTCGGCAGGGGGTTTGAAATCTTCTCGGGGTTTGCCTTTGAGGGCGTCCCGCAAGGTCTGCGCGACCGTGTATTTCGACATCGTCGAGCGGCCCGAGCCGACCAGGTGTTCCGGGTTGTCCGGGTCGGCGACGAAAGCGGAGGCCGCCAGCTGCGGGGTGTATCCGCTGAACCAGGCGGTCTTGTTGCCGTCGGTGGTGCCGCTCTTCCCGGCCACCGGGCGCCCGAGTGTGCCGTAGACCATCGACGACGTTCCCCAGCCGCCGCAGCCGCCGCGGGACGAGCCGTAACCGGTGACGCAGCGGGCCGCGTCGGTGGCGGCTCGGGCCACGTTCACCTTGATCTCCTGGTGGCAGCGGGGTTCGGCGATGAGGCGGTCCTGGTAGAGGGCGTGCGATCCGTCCGGGTTGCGGATGCTGACGACCGGCAGCGGCTCGCAGTATTTGCCTTCGGCGGCGAGGGTGGCGAAGACGTTCGCCATCTCGACCGGGGTGGCGTCGCTGACCCCGAGGGTGAAGGCGCCCCAGCCGGAGGCGTGTTCCTTGGTGGCGAGTTTCCGGTCGATGTCGGTGCGCCAGCGGAGCCCGAGCCGTTCGGCCATGCGGACCGCCTTCTCCGCGCCGATCCGCTGTTCGAGCTGCACGAAGTAGGTGTTGACCGATTTTCCGAATCCGGTCCACATGTTCTGGGTACCGGTCATCGATTCGCTGGAGTTCTTCGGGCACCAGTAGATGCCGCAGGTGGCCGGCCCGGGCGCGGTGATGTACCGGGAGACGAACCGTTGCGGCGAGTAGAACGAGGTGGACAGTGGCAGGCCCGCTTCCAGGGCGGCCAGCATCGTGAAGATCTTGAAGGTGGATCCGGCCTGGTAACCGGCCATGTCGCCACCGCCGAGCAGCGGGTTGACGGTGTTCGGGTAGTTGCCTTTGACGTCGTCGTCCTGGCGCCAGTCGCTGTGCCGGCCGTTCTTCTCCTGGTCGAGGGAGTAGGTGCGGTTGACCGCCATGCTGAGCACCCGCCCGGTGCCGGGCTGCACGACGACCTGTCCGTGGGCGATGGCGCTGCCCCGGCCCTCCTTCTCGAGTACGTGGCTCATCGCGTACCGCTGAATCCTGGGGTCGATGGTGGTGACCACCCGATAGCCGCCGCGGCGCAGGTTCTCCTCGCGTTCCAGCGGGGTCCGGCCGAAGGCCGGTTGTTCGCGCCACCAGTTGGTGAAGTAGTCGCAGAAGAAGCCCCAGTCGTTGTGCCGGGCGGCGACCGAGACGCAGCCGTTCGGGGGTGTGCTCAGCTTCAGTTTGATCTTCGATTTCTTGGCGGCGCCGGCCTGTTCGGCGGTGATCGCGTTGCCTTTGAGCATCTGGTCGATCACGTAGTTGCGGCGGTCCAGTGCGGCTTTCGGTTTCTTGGTGGCCGGGTCGTAGGCGGACGGCGCCTTGACCAGTCCGGCGATGAGCGCCGCCTCGGTGAGGCTGAGGTCGCGTGGCGCCTTGGAGAAGAAGATCTGGGAGGCGGCGAAGATGCCGTAGGCGCGGTGCCCGTAGTAGGCGGCGTTGAGGTATCGCTCGAGGATCTCCTCCTTGCTGAGCCGCTGTTCGACCTCGATGGCGAGCCGCATCTCACGCAGTTTGCGGGCGGTGGTCTGCTCGGTGGCCTCCAGCGCCTCCTGCGGGGTGCGGGCGCTGTCCCGCAGGGCCATCCGGACGTACTGCATGGTGAGGGTGGACGCGCCCTGGGAGACGCCGCCGGCTTTCTGGTTGGCGACGAACGCGCGGGCCACACCTTTGGCGTCGACGCCGTGGTGTTCGTAGAAGCGGGAGTCCTCGGAGGCGACGATCGCCTTGATCACGTAGGGGGACATGTCCTTGAGGGCGACGTGTTTGCGATGCTCCTCGTAGAACATCGTGAGCAGCGTCTTCCCGTCGTTGGCGTAGACGTAGGTGGTCTGCGCCGGCGGCAGTTCGGTGAGCTGCTCGGGCATGTTCTCCAGGGCTTCGGCGCCGGCTTTGACGCCCATGCCGGCCAGTGCGGCGAACGGGTAGGAGAGGCCGGTGATGACCAGGCCCGCGATCAGTCCGGCCCGGATCAGGAGGGCGACTCTTCCGGCTACGGTGGGGCGTCGGTTGGTCACTCTTCGAAGGTATGACAAAGGTGCTCATGTTCGGACGGAACGGCCGAAGTCTGGCGCGGCGCCCGGTCCGGCATGCTGAGCCCATGAGTTTCGACCTCGATCATCACGGCGACGCCGAGGTGGGTGCGGGATTGATCGATCTCGCGGTCAACGTGCGGCGCCAGGCCATGCCGGGCTGGCTGGCGGATCCGATCGCCGCGTCGCTGGGCTCGCTGTCGGCCTATCCGGACGCGCGCGAGGCCACCGCGGCGATCGCCGCGCGGCACCGCCGGGACCCGGCCGAGGTGCTGCTCACCGCCGGTGCGGCGCAGGCGTTCGTGCTGCTCGCGCAAGCCCTGCGCGGGGCCCGCCGGCCGGTCGTGGTGCATCCGCAGTTCACCGAGCCGGAAGCCGCGCTGCGCAACGCCGGCCATCAGGTGGAACGGGTGATCCTCCGCGAGGCGGACGGCTTCCGGCTCGATCCGGACCTGGTCCCGGAGGACGCCGACCTGGTCTTCGCCGGCAACCCGACCAACCCGACGTCGGTCCTGCACCCGGCCGGTGACGTGGCGAAACTGGCCCGTCCGGGCCGCGTGCTGGTGGTCGACGAGGCGTTCGCCGACACCACCTTCCGGCCCGGTCTGCCGGGCGAGCCGGAGTCGCTGGCCGAGCGCCGCGACCTGCCCGGTCTGGTGGTGCTGCGTAGCCTGACCAAGACCTGGGGGCTGGCCGGCCTGCGGATCGGCTACGCGCTCGGCCCGGCCGATCTGCTGCGGCAGCTAGCCGCCGCGCAGCCGCTCTGGGCGGTCTCCTCGCCGGCGCTCGCTGCGGCGACCGCTTGCGCGTCGCCGGTCGCGGTCGCCGCGGAACGCGAGATCGCCGCGGCTCTTGCGGCTGAGCGCGCCCATCTGGTGGAACGGCTGCGGCGAGTGCCGAGCGTCACGGTTCCCGGTGATCCAGCATCCGCATTTGTTCCGGTACGCCTGCCCGGCGCTGCCCAGATCCGGGCTGACCTGCGTGAACGCGGCTATGCGGTGCGCCGTGGCGACACCTTCCCGGGGCTGGGCGCGGATTGGCTCCGGATTGCGGTGCGCGACACTGCCACCACAGAACGATTCGTGCAGACTCTGAGCGAAGTGATCGAGGAGCGACCGTGACGCTGGAGACCACCCTGGCGGCCATCCGGCCCGCCGACGGCGAGGCGATGACCGCCGCCCGTGACCTGCAGGCCCGCCTCACCAAGCCGGCCGGCTCACTCGGCGCGCTGGAGGAGCTGTCGGTGCGGCTGGCCGGCCTGGCCGGAGTCTGCCCGCCGCCGCTGCCGACGCCGGCCACCGTCGCGGTCTTCGCCGGCGACCACGGCGTGCACGCCCAGCGGGTGAGCCCCTGGCCGCAGGAGGTCACCGCGCAGATGGTGGCCAACTTCGTGGCCGGCGGCGCCGTGGTCAACGCGTTCGCCAGGCAGACCGGCGCCGACGTGATGGTGGTCGACGTCGGCGTGGCGATCCCGCTGCACGGCGGGCCGAACCTGCTGGAGGCGAACGTTCGCCGCGGCACCCGGGACATGACGATCGGCCCGGCGCTGACCCGCGAGGAGGCCCTGGCCGCGGTCGAGGTCGGCGTCCAGGTCGCCCGGACGCTCGTCGAGCAGGGGGCGAAAGCACTGCTCACCGGCGACATGGGCATCGCCAACACGACACCCGCGGCGGCGCTGATCGCGGCCTTCACCGGCACGTCGGCGGGCGTGGTCACCGGCCGGGGCACCGGCATCGACGACGACACGCTCGCCCACAAGGTCACTGTGGTGGCCGCCGCGCTGGACCGGCACTCCCCGGACCCGGCCGACCCGCTCGGCGTGCTGGCCGCGATCGGTGGCCTGGAGCACGCCGCGCTCACCGGGTTCATCCTCGGCGCCGCCGCGTGCCGGGTGCCGGTGATCGTCGACGGCGTGATCGCCGCCTCGGCCGCCGTCACCGCCGCGGCGTTCGCGCCCGACTCGGTGGCCGCGATGGTCGCCGGGCACCGTTCGGCTGAGCCGGGCGCCTCGGTGGCGCTCGCCCACCTCGGCCTGGAGCCGCTTCTCGACCTGGGCATGCGCCTCGGCGAGGGCAGCGGCGCGGTGCTGGCCCTGCCGGTCGTGCAGGCCGCGGTGCGGGTGCTGCACGAGGTGGCGACGTTCGACTCGGCCGGCGTGTCGGAGAAATGAGCGCCGGAATGGCGGAGAAATGAGCGCCGGAATGGCGGAGCAGATGAGCGCGGGAGTGTCGGAGAAATGAGCATCTACCCCTTGGGGCTGCGACTGGACGGCCGTCGTGTGCTGGTCGTCGGCGGTGGCACGGTCGCCACCCGCCGGGTGCCGGCGCTGATCGCGGCGGGCGCCCGGGTCGAGATCGTCTCCCCGGAGCTCACCCCCACCCTGCAGGGCCACGTCGACGCGGGCCGCGCGGTCTGGACGCCTCGGCGCTTCGCGCCCGGCGACGTCGAGGGCGCCTGGCTGGTCCATGTCGCGATCGACGACCCGCAGGCGGCGGCCCAGGTCAGCGTCGCGGCAGAGCAAAATCACATCTTTTGTGTACGGGCGGACGACCGTGACGCCGCGACCGCCTGGACTCCGGCCGTCACCAGGCACGGCCAGGTCACCGTGGCGGTCACCGACGGTGGTGACCGCCGCCGTGCGATGGCGGTCCGGGACATGGTGGCGAACGTGCTGGAGGCCTCCCCACCGGCATCACCCGAGTTCAAAGGCGTGGCGCTGGTCGGCGCCGGCCCCGGCGACCCGGAGCTGATCACGGTGAAGGGCCGTCGGCTGCTCGCCGCCGCAGACGTGGTGGTCGCCGACCGGCTGGTCCCCGGGATGCTCCTGGGTGAGCTGCGTCCCGAGGTCGAGCTGATCGACGCCGCGAAGATCCCGTACGGCCCGCAGGCCGCCCAGGAGGAGATCAACCGGATCCTGGTCGACCGGGCCGCTCAGGGGAAGTTCGTGGTCCGGCTCAAAGGCGGCGACAACTTCGTCTTCGGCCGGGGCGGCGAGGAAGCCCTGGCCTGCGCCCAGGCCGGTGTGCCGGTGCTGGTGGTGCCCGGGGTGACGAGCTCGATCGCGGCGCCCGCGCTGGCCGGTATCCCGGTCACCCATCGTGGGGTGGCGCACGAGTTCACCGTCATCTCCGGGCACATCCCGCCGGACCACCCGGACACTCTGGTCGACTGGGCGGCGCTGGCCCGGATGCGCGGGACCGTCGTGGTGATGATGGGCCTGAAGAACCTGCCGAGGATCGCCGAGCGCCTGATCGCCGAGGGCCGTTCGGCGGACACCCCGGTCGGCGTGGTCCAGGAGGGTTCGACGGCCCACCAGCGGTCGCTGACCAGCACCCTCGGGGCGGTGGCGGAGGAGACCGCGACGGCCGGCATCCGACCGCCCGCGGTGGTGGTGATCGGCGAGGTGGTGGCAGTGAGCGAGCAGTTCACCCCGGCGGCGGGCTGAGCGGCTCCGGCCGTACCGCCGCAAGGGTTGACGCCGGGCCGAGATCGGCCCGGCGCCCTCTCGCCTGCCTCAGCCCTCTTCGACGCCGAGCTCGTCGAGGAAGGAATGTGCCCACCGGGCGACGTCGTGGGTCCGCAGATGCCGCTGCATCACGCGCATCCGTCGTTTCAGCTCGGACGGCTCGGCGCCGACCGCCCGGAGCAGCGCGTCCTTCACGCCGTCCGGATCGTGCGGGTTGCAGAGGAACGCCTGGCGCAGCTCGGTGGCGGCGCCGGCGAACTCGCTGAGCACCAGCGCGCCCCCGGTGTCGCCGCGACAGGCGATGTACTCCTTGGCGACCAGGTTCATGCCGTCACGCAGCGGGGTCACCATCATCACGTCGGCCGCCGCATACATCGCGGCGAGCTCCTGTTTGCTGACCGACTGGTGCAGGTAGTGCACGGCCGGCGTGCCGACCCGCCCGAACTCGCCGTTGATCCGGCCGACCTCGCGCTCCACCTTCACCCGCAGGGTCTGGTAGTGCTCGACCCGTTCCCGGCTGGGCGTGGCGACCTGCACCATGACCGCGTCGCCGATGTTGAGCTTGCCGTCGGCGAGCAGCTCGCGGAACGCCTTGAGGCGCAGCTCGATGCCCTTGGTGTAGTCGAGCCGGTCGACACCGAGGATCACCGTCTGTGGATCGCCGAGCTCGGCCCGGATCTGCTTGGCCCGGGCCTGCACGGCCGGGTCGGCGGCGAGCCGTTCCATCTCGGCGGTGTCGATGCTGATCGGGAACGCGCCGGCTTTCACCTTGCGCCCGTCGACCTGGATCGACTGGCCCTCGTAACGCAGGCCGAGCAGGTGCCGGGCCAGGCGGACGAAGTTCTGGGCGGCCAGCCTCTGCTGGAAACCGACCAGGTCGGCACCGAGCAGGCCGCGCAGGATCTCGGCCCGGAACGGCATCTGCATGAACAGCTCGATCGGCGGGAACGGGATGTGCAGGAAGAACCCGATCCGCAGATCGGGGCGCATCTCCCGGAGCATCGAGGGCACGAGCTGCAACTGGTAGTCCTGCACCCAGACGGTGGCGCCCTCCGCGGCCACCTCCGCCGTGGCCTGCGCGAACCGGTGGTTGACCACGCGGTACGTCTCGCGCCAGCGCCGCTTGTAGACCGGGGTCTCGACGGCGTCGTGGTAGAGGGGCCAGATGGTCGCGTTGGACTGGCCCTCGTAATAGCGTTCCAGCTCCTCGTCGCTGAGCGGAACCGGGTGGATGTGGATGCCCTCGAGGTCGAACGGCTCCGGCGCCTCACCGGAGCCACCGGCCCATCCGATCCAGGTGCCCTGATGCTCGACCAGGACCGGATGCAGGGCTGTGACCAGGCCGCCCGGACTGGGCCGCCACTGCTTCTCACCGTCCGGCGTAGTGACCTCGTCCACGGGCAGACGGTTGGCGACGACGACGAAGGAACTTCGTTGGGCCACGCTGAGTACACCTCCGAGTGGTTTCTGTTCCCAACGTGAGCCTACTGTGTGTAAGCTCTCGCTTTCTCACCGGCTCCGGTTCGCCGCCGTGATAGACGGTGATGGACCCGGTCGGGACGGGGTGCCATCCTGTGCCGGTGACCCCGGTTGATGATCATTCCCAGCGACGGCAGCCATTGTTCTTCCCTGTGGTGATCGCCACGGCGCTGCTCGCGATCATCGGCCTGATCGGCGGCTATCTGCTCTCCGAGCGGCACAGCAGCGCCGGCCCGGCGGCCCCGGACCCGTCACCGTCACCGTCACTGCTTCCGGCAGGTCAGGCGTGCCTGGACCGTACCCAGAAAATGGGTGAGCAATTCGGGGCCAACGGTGAGTTACGGCAGGTTCTGCGGGTGCGGACGGAGAGCCGGGCGGTCGTCTGGGTCTGCCAGGACGCCGACGGCGAGCTCTTCTATCACGCGAACAAGGGCGGCGCCGAGGCCCCGTGGGTGGAGAACAAGACGGCGTTGTTCCTGGCCTGGGTGCGGTACGACGGGGTGGGCGCGTTCACCGCCACGGCACCGGACGGGGCGACCTTCACGGTCAGCCTCGACCGGCTGGTCATCACGCACAAGGACGGCACGGTCGAGGAGCAGGCCGTCGTCCAGGATTGAAGTGCCCGGGGTTGCCGAACGGCCCGGGCGTGGCGGGTGAAAAGATTGCCCTTTGATCCCGGCACCGACAATCCACGATCTCGGAGGTAGGGCACACCGTGGCCCAGTACATCTACGTCCTGGAAAAGGCGCGCAAGGCGCACGGCGACAAGGTCGTGCTCGACAACGTGACGCTGAGCTTCCTGCCAGGCGCCAAGATCGGTGTCGTCGGCCCGAACGGCGCCGGTAAGTCCAGCCTGCTCAAGATCATGGCGGGGCTCGACAAGACCAGCAACGGCGAGGCCCGGCTGATGCCCGGCTACACCGTCGGCATGCTCATGCAGGAGCCCCCGCTCAACGAGGAGAAGACGGTCCTCGGCAACATCGAGGAGGCCGTCGCCGAGACGAAGGCCAAGCTCGACCGCTTCAACGCGATCGCCGAGCTGATGGCCACCGACTACAGCGACGAGCTGATGGACGAGATGGGCAAGCTCCAGGAGGAGCTCGACCACCTCGACGCGTGGGACGTCGACTCCAAGCTCGACCTCGCCATGGACGCGCTGCGGTGCCCGCCGCCGGACGCCGACGTCACCCAGCTCTCCGGTGGTGAGCGCCGTCGCGTCGCCCTCTGCAAGCTGCTGCTCGAGGCGCCCGACCTGCTGCTGCTCGACGAGCCCACCAACCACCTGGACGCCGAGTCCGTGCACTGGCTGGAGCAGCACCTCGCCAAGTACGCGGGCACCGTCCTGGCGATCACCCACGACCGGTACTTCCTGGACAACGTGGCCGGCTGGATCCTGGAGCTGGACCGCGGCCGGGCGATCGGCTACGAGGGCAACTACTCCACGTACCTGGAGAAGAAGGCCGCGCGTCTCTCCGTCGAGGGCCGCAAGGACGCCAAGATGAAGAAGCGCCTCTCCGAGGAACTGGAGTGGGTGCGGTCCAACGCCAAGGCGCGCCAGACCAAGAGCAAGTCCCGCCTGGAGCGGTACGAGGAGATGGCCGCCGAGGCGGAGAAGACCCGGAAACTGGACTTCGAGGAGATCCAGATCCCGCCGGGCCCGCGTCTGGGCAGCACCGTCATCGAGGCCAACGACCTGACCAAGGGCTTCGACGGGCGTACGCTCATCGACCACCTGTCGTTCTCGCTCCCGCGCAACGGCATCGTCGGCATCATCGGCCCGAACGGCGTCGGCAAGACCACGCTGTTCAAGACCATCGTCGGGCTGGAGAAGCCGGACGAGGGCTCGGTGCGGATCGGTGAGACGGTCAAGCTGTCGTATGTCGACCAGAGCCGCGCCGGCCTGGACCCGGCCAAGACGGTGTGGGAGGTCGTCTCCGACGGTCTCGACCACATGATGGTCGGCAAGGTCGAGATGCCGTCCCGGGCGTATGTGGCGGCCTTCGGCTTCAAGGGCCCGGACCAGCAGAAACCGACCAAGGTGCTGTCCGGTGGCGAGCGCAACCGGCTCAACCTAGCGATGACGCTGAAGATCGGCGGCAACGTGATCCTGCTCGACGAGCCGACCAACGACCTCGACGTGGAGACGCTCTCCAGCCTGGAGAACGCGCTGCTCGAGTTCCCCGGCTGCGCCGTGGTCATCTCCCACGACCGGATGTTCCTCGACCGGGTGGCCACCCACATGCTCGCGTGGGAGGGCACCGACGAGGACCCGGACAAGTGGTTCTGGTTCGAGGGCAACTTCGAGGCGTACGAGAAGAACAAGATCGACCGGCTCGGCGCCGAGGCGGCCCGCCCGCATCGGGTGACCTACCGCAAGCTGACGCGTGACTGACGGTCGTTTCGTTTACGACGTGCCCGTGCGATGGTCCGACATGGACGCGTACGGGCACGTCAACAACGCGCGTTTCCTCACCCTCTACGAGGAGGCGCGCGTGGCGATGTTCTTCGTCGGGGCCAAGGCGCACGGCCTGGGCTCCTTCGAGGAGGGCATCGTGATCGCCCGGCACGAGATCGACTACCTGCGGCCGGTCGACTTCGGCGACCCGGTCCGGATCGAGATGTGGATCTCCGAGCTGCGGGCCGCGTCGTTCACCGTCTCCTACGACCTGTTCGACGACGGTGTGCTGGCCAGCCGGGCGAAATCCGTCTGTGTGCCCTACAACCTGGTCAAGGGGCATCCGCGCCGGCTGTCGGACGCCGAGCGTGACTTTCTCCGGCCGTACACCGAGGTGTCCTGATGATTGTCAACCGGTCATGAGTGAGCACGGCCTGCTCGGGGTTCCCGACGCAGGCGCGTTCCTGGCGCGGCTCACCCGGCTCGACCCGGCCGCGCCGGTGCGGCTCCGTTCGGCCGGCGGCCGGACCGCCCTCTGGGCCTGTCTGCCGTGGGATGTGCTGGTCACCCGTGAGGTGGCCGGTCCCGGGCCGGGCGACGCGACGGTCTCCGCCGCGGAGATGCTGGCGGTGCTGGCCGCCGGTGGCGATGCGCTGCCGGAACGCCGGGACACCCAGTGGCGCTGGCCGTTGCCGCCGCCCGCCAGCCAGGCCGTCGAGTCGGTCTCCGGCGCCGAGCTGACCCGGCTCGCCGAGGCGGCGGCCGGCACCCTGCGCGAGATCGCCTCCGGTGGGATGTCCGGGCGTGCGGTCGGTCAGCGTGCGGTGCGGGACGCGCTCCTCGATCACGTGGCTCTGGTGGTCACTCCGGACGCCGGGCGCCCGGTGCAGATCTCCCAGCGACTCGTCCAGGCGGTCGCCCGGATGGGTTTCCTCGGTCCGAGGGACGCGGACCCGGTCGAGGCGAGGGTTCGCGTAGCCGGTGGCTGGGTGGGAATTTCTGCACCATATGGAGTAGCGTGGCGACAGAGCGTTCACAAATTGACCGTTATGCCGATGGTGGGTCACCCGAAAGGGTGACGGTGGATCGTTCTTCTGGTCCCGCCCTCCCGTTAGGGGGATGACCTTCAGGAAGGGTGCGGGTACCGTCGGCCCTCGGATCCACTGCAACGTCCGGCGTGGGTCTGTTGGGGAGCGAGGTGCACACGATGCCGTGGTGGTCATGGCGTCCGGGATCGGCTGCGAGCAATGAGCAGTCGGATACCGGTGGCGGCGAGGTTGCGGTGCAGAGCACCGTTCGCGTCGGTGTTCCGGCCCAGCGGGAGCCGAGCCGCTCCGGGGTCGCGTCCGATCTGTCCACGCCCGGCACGTCCGATCCGGTCACGCCGGTGCAGCTGACCCGGGTCGGCAAGGCGCTCGACCTGCTCGACATCCGCTTCCTCGCCGACGGCGGGGGCAGCCTGCTGGCCATGTGGGAGCGGCACGCCGTGCTGTTCACCCTGGAGGGCCCGGAGGACGAGATCCTGGTCATGCGGGCCCGGCCACACGCGACGGTCCCGCCGGACTGGGCGGACCGTGCCTACCGTGTGGTCAACGAGTGGAACCACACCCGACGGTTCTGCAAGGCCTATGTGGGCGACCCGACCGAGCGCGGCCAGCTCCCGATCTACGCGGAGCTGCAGGTGCCCCTCGCCGCGGGTGTCCACGACTCGCTGCTCGTCGAGCTGCTCGACTGCGGCGCCGCGGTCGCCACCTCTTTCGTGGACTGGCTGCACGACGAGGGCGCGCTGCTCTAAGCCCCTGGTAGGGGGAACATGCCGACCCGGCCGTGGTATTCGCGGCCCAGCTGGTCGGTGTCCGAGCCGACGAGCAGGTAATCCGGCGTGACCAGGAAGGCACGCACCCCGACCCCACGGGACCGGGTGGGATTCCACTCCAGGGCCTTGCCGGTGTTCGGGTTCACCGCGCCGATACCGGGCCGCGACACCGCCCCCGGACCAGGGCCGTTCCCGTCGGTGCCGTACGGGTTGTCGAACCACCGCTGGTGCCCGCCCAGGTAGACGGCCGGCCCGGTGATCGCCACCGCGTACAGCGAGTCCCCGCCGGTCCGCTGCACCCACGTCGGAGTCTGCTTTCCGGCGGTCCGGGTCTCGAAGCGGGACGCCGAGTCGCACAGCTTCTGCGCCGACGACGCCCGCCCGGTCGCCGCCACCACGATGTAGGAGCCGTCCGGCGAGAACTTCACCTGCCGCAGATAGGTGTCGAAACCCTGCATGCAGGTCGGGATGAACGCGTCGGTGTACCAGCCGTTCAGGACGGCGCCCGGCCCGCCCACGTCGAAGAGCGCGATCTGGTTGCGGTCCGCGCCACCCGACTTCAGGAAGGCGCCCACGGCGATCAGCTTCCGCCCGTCCAGGGAGACGTCGAAGTGCTCGACCCGGGTCCGCTTCAGCCCCGGCCCGGTCAGCCGGGCGTCGAAGCCCTGATCCACCACACCGGTCACCGCGTTCAGCCGGACCAGGCCGGTCCGGCGCACCCCGCTGACCGCCGAGAACGTGCCACCGGCGTACAGGCTGCCACCCCGCGGCACCAGGGACCGTACGTCACCCCAGTTCACCCGGGCGCCGAACGACGAGTACCGGGAACCGTCGTCCACCGAGACCCGGGCCAGCCCCCGCTGGGCCGTGCCGTTCACGCTCTTGAAGGCGCCACCCAGATAGACCGAGTGGTCCGGTCCGGCGGCCAGCGAATAGATCGCGCCGTCCACCTCCGGGGCGAACGTCCGGATCTGCCCGTCGTGCAGCCCGAACGCGAAGATGTTCTTGCGCGCGAACGTCACCCGCCGGCTCGCGTCGGACACCTTGGTGAAGGCCCCGCCGACCACCACCGTGTCACCCACCAGCGCCAGCGACCACACCGTGCCGTCCAGGACGTGCGGTGTGAAGTCCACCGGATCGGCCGAGACCACCGTCGGGTGATACGTGTCCGCGGCCGCCGGAGGAACGCCGGTGATCGACGGTATGGCGAAGACCGCGACGACGGCGGTCGCGAGCACACGACGGCGCATGGAAGGGCTCCCCGGACTGTGAGTGACAATCCGATCAACGAGCCATCGGCCCCCGCGACACTGTCAGGCTTGATCCATCGCGTTCACCATGAAGTAGGCGGCGCGCTCCAGATACTCCCAGAGCTGGGCCTGCTGACCGGCCGGCAGCCCCAGCGAGTCGACCGCCACCCGCATGTGGCTCAGCCAGGCATCCCGGGCTGCCGCGTCGACCCGGAACGGCGCATGACGCATCCGCAGCCGCGGATGACCGCGATTGTCGGAGTACGTCGTGGGGCCGCCCCAGTACTGCATCAGGAAGAGCGTGAACCGGTCGGCGGCCGGACCCAGATCCTCCTCCGGATACATCGGCCGGAGCAGCGGGTCCTCCGCGACACCCTCGTAGAACTTGTCGACGAGACGCCGGAAGGTGGGCTCGCCGCCCACGGCGTCGAAGAAGGTCGGTTCGCTCACCGCTCCATCCTAGGTCGCGCCGCCGGGCTGCTCCGGAGCCGTGGCGCCGCCGCCCATCCACGACGGCGGAACCGCGCTGCGCGGCAGTAGCCGGGACGCGGCGATCCGCTCGGACAGACCGGACGTCTCCAGCGACTCGGTCAGTGCCCGGCGCAGGTCACGCTGGATGGAGACCTGGCTGTCGGCGGTGGTCTTGGCGATCGTCCGGATCACCGCGCCCTCCACGGTCAGCTGCTCGACACCGATCACGTCCGGCGGCTCCAGGAAACCGGTCTCGTGCTCCGGGTCGTGCGCGACGGTCTCGGCGGCGGCCTTGAGCACGGCGATCGCCTCCTCCGAGCTGACGAAACCGATCGGGATGTCCACCACGACCATCGCCCAGCCCTGGCTCTTGTTGCCGACCCGGACGATCTCGCCGTTGCGGATGTACCAGAGCACACCCCGCGCGTCGCGGACCGTGGTGATCCGCAGGCCGACGCTCTCCACCACGCCGGTGGCCTCGCCCAGGTCGACCGTGTCGCCCACGCCGTACTGGTCCTCCAGAAGCATGAAGAGACCGGCGATCAGGTCTTTGACCAGGCTCTGCGCGCCGAAGCCGAGGGCCACGCCGACGATGCCGGCGCTGGCCAGCAGCGGCGCCAGGTTGAACCCCAGCTCACCCATCACCAGCAGCGCGGCCATGGTGAATATCACAGCGCTGACGAAGCTGCGCAGCACCGACGCGATCGCCTCGGCCCGCTGCCGCCGCCGCTCGGGGATGAACTGCCCCTCCTCGGCGGTGACCGTCACCTTCTCCTTGAGCGGCTTCAGCAGCGCCGGCATCGAGGCCCGCGACGTGCTGGTGGCCAGCCGGGAGATCGCGCGGTGGATCAGCCAGCGGAGGAGCAGGGCGACCAGGATGATCGCGGCTATCCGGAGCGGTTTGATCACGACCACGTAGCTGCTGGTGGCGAGCCACTCGCTCTTGGTGTAGTCGAGGATCTGGGTGCACAGCGCGTCGTCTTTGCAGACCGGCGTCACGAAGACGTCGGCCGACGAGCTCGGTCCTGGCGCTGCGGCGGCTAAGGGGAACACGGGTAGTCAAGGTACCGGGTCGGGCTGGGTGAAGACCTCAGACGTTTACCGAACGGCTACGGATTCTGCTCGCAATTTGGTCATCCATCAGGGACTATTGGCGCAACGGGCTAGTTCGACGAGGCCCATCTCACACACGCATGGGCTATGGGAGCGGTTTACAGCAACTGACACCGGAAGGGTGATCGCGATGCCTGACATACGACCCACGGTTGGCTCTTCCGCGTTAGTTCTCAACGCCACCTACGAGCCGCTGTGCGTCGTATCGGTGCGTCGAGCGACCATCCTGCTCCTGACCGCCAAGGCCGAGTGCGTCTCCGACGGCGACGGCATCCTGCACAGCGCGCACCAGACCGTTCCCGTTCCGTCGGTCGTCCGCCTCACCCGGTATGTGAAGGTTCCGTACCGGACGCACGTCGGTCTCTCCCGCCGGGCCATCTTCGCCCGTGACGGCGGCCGCTGCGCCTACTGCCGCGGCTCGGCCGAGACCATCGATCACGTCTTCCCGCGCAGCCGCGGCGGGCTGCACGCCTGGGACAACGTGGTCGCCGCCTGTGCCAAGTGCAATCACTCCAAGGGTGACAAGACCCCGGCTGAGCTGGGCTGGCGCCTGCACGCCGCCCCGGCCGCCCCGCGCGGCGTTGCGTGGCGGGTCCTCGGTCACCGCACCCCCGACCCCCGCTGGATGGACTGGCTCGACCTGCCCACCGCCCACCTCGAGGCCGAGGCGGCCTGACCTCCGGCGCCTCAGACGTCGCGTGAGTCGACCAGAGAGGCGAAGACGACGATGTTGTCCTCGTAGCCCTCCTCGCCGCCCAGCCACTTGCCACCACAGGTCATCAGGCGCAGCGACGGCCGGGTGTAGTCACCGTAGACACGGTCGGCCGGCAGTTCGCCCTTGTCGAAGGTCTCCACTGAGTTGACCTTGAAGATGGCGACCGTGCCGTCCTGACGGGTCACCCGGATCTCCTGCCCCGCCCGCATCTGATCAAGGCGATGAAAGACCGACGGCCCGGTACGGGTGTCCGCGTGCCCCACGATCAGCGCCGGCCCGAACTGGCCCGGTGTCGGCCCGCCCTCGAACCAGCCGGCCTCGTTGTGCCGTCGCAGCGGTGGCACGTCCACCGAACCGTCACCGGCCAGCCCCACCTCCAGGATCGGCGCGGACACCCCGATCGACGGGATCTCCAGGCGCTGCGGCCGGCTCGGCTCCAGCACCGGGAAGGCCCGGGGTGGCGGCTGATCCGCCCCACGGAACAGGCCGCCGAGGTCGAACCCGGTGGCGAAGCCCAGCCCCAGGCCGACCACGAACAGGCCGAGGAAGAGCAGCACCAGCGCGACGATCCCGATCATCCCGCCCTTGCGGCCCCGGACCGGCTGCGGTTTCGGGATCCGGCCCGGGAGCGCCAGCCGGAACGGCGACCGGCCCTTGATCTCCGGGGTCGGCGGCAGCGGCCCGGTGACGACCCCGGGCGGCGGCGCCGTGATGATCTGGGCCGGGCGCTTGTGCGCGACTGCGTCCGGCACGCGTGCGCCGGCCGGCCGGTTGTCCCCGCTCGCCACGGCGGGCCCTCAGCCGACCCGCCGGCGGCGCAACGACACCGCGCCGAGGACCAGCCCGGCCAGTGTCAGAGCGAGCCCGCCGCCGATCAGAAGCGGACCCGTGGGGCCGGGGGCGGTGCCGCCGCCACCCGTCGCCGGGCCACGGGACGGCTCCACCTTCGCCACCACGTGCAGGACGGCGGTGGCTCCGCCGCCCTCGGGACAGGTGAGGGTGACCGGATAGTCGCCCGGCTCGGTGTCGGCGGGCACCCGTACCGTCGCGGTCAGGAACCCGAACTCCGGCTCGACGGTGACCGAGCCGACCGGCCCGCCCCGCACCGTCGCCGATTTGAGGTTGTCGTCACACGACGCGCGTAGCGCGAACTCGTCGCCGGCCCGCACCGTGCTGGGGTTGAGCTCGACGAACACGGCCGCGGCAGCGGCCGGGGAGGCGCCCATCAGGGCACAGGCGAGGCCCGCGAGGACGGCGGGGACGAACAGGCGCATGGGATCCCCCTCCTGCCGTTCGCTCCGGAAAGCACGCGGACGGCGCGTGAGGGTGATTTTCGCACCTCCTTGCACATTCCGCGTAGATCCCGACGGCGTGAGACCCCGGTTCGAGACCCGACGGTCCGGGACGACATGCGCTCCGCTACGGTGATTGATGTTCGGAATCAATAGGGAATGTTGACGCCTGGGGGCGTTGAGTTGTCAGTTATCAGCACCGTTCTGGTCTTCGTGATCATTCCGGCCGCCGTCATCGGGACGATCGCGACTCTTGTGCTCGCCGGTTCCGACCGGTCGAAGCCGGATCGCCGTTACCGCCCGGGCCGTCCCTACGACTTCCCGGCCATGTGGTTCACCGCCACTCCGCAGCAGGTCGTGCCGGCCGGCGACGGCCACTCCTCCGGGCTGATCATCGAGGACAGCTCCGGCGCACCCGTCCGGCCCGGTCCAACAGGAGGCGCAAGTGACAGTTGGTGATGTCACCCCGCTCGAGCAGCCGGTCGACGGCCCGTTCTCGACCCGGCAACTGCTCCGCCTCGACGAGGCTCTCCGTGTCGCCGATCAGGTGACCGGCCTCAACTTCAGCATCTACCTCGGCCCGCTCGAGGACCCGTCACGCGAGTCGGCGGGGAAACTGCACGCCCAGACCCGCAACCCGAAGTCTGCGGTTCTGATCGCGGTGTCGCCCAACCAGCGCAAGCTGGAGATCATCACCGGCACCGACGCGCGCAAGCGCATCTCCGACCGTGACGCGAAACTGGCCGGCCTGTCGATGGCCGCGTCGTTCGGCGGCGGAGACCTGGCCGGCGGCCTGATGATCGGCATCGACCAGCTGGCGTCGCACGCGGGCCGGGGCTGAGCCCAGCCCGGCCGCGGCCCCGGTCTCAGCGCCAGGCGGCCGGGTTCACCCGGACCGGGTAGGGGGCGTCGAGTTTGGCCTGCTCGTCGGAGGCCACGTCCTGAGCGGGCCGATAGCCCGTCCCGTCCAGGGCGAACGCTCGCAGGACCGGTCCCTCCTCCACCCGCCAGTAGGCCGGGATGCCGGCCGCGGCGTAGACGTCCGGCTTGAGCAGCCGGTCGTAACGCCTGGTCTCACCCGCTTCGACCTCCACCACGAGCGCGACGTCGGCCGGGTCCACCCAGATGGCGCCGGACGAGTGCGGCCGCAGCACGGTGACGTCCGGCACCAGGTTGCTGGTCTCCATCGCGATGCCGAGGCGGGCGCAGACCCACCAGCCGGGCGGCGCGGCGGACCGCAGTGTTGTGACGATCGACTCGACGATCGAGCCGTGGCGGGCGTCCGCCGGCGGGGTGACATGCAGGCTGCCGTCGAGGATCTCGTACCGATGGCCGTCCTGCGGGAACAGCTGGAGGTCGGGTTGGGTCCACCGGCCCCCGGGCGCGCTCCACCGCACCGGAGCACCATGGCTCAGCATCGTCACAGGCCACCTCCATCACCGCGGAGTGCCAGCCTACTCACACAGAGTTGTTTCCGGCGGGTTATCTGCTGGTAAGTATTGGCATGTGAAAGGCCCGCCCCCGGGATCCGGAGACGGGCCGATAATCACAATCGGTCAGGAAGCGGCCCTGTCCTTGGCTCGCGCCTTCAGCGCGCGGAGCACACCGTCCCGGCCCTCGGCCACCAGCCGCCGCAGCGACGCCGGATGCCCGTCCTGCGCCAGCCAGGCGTCGGTGAGCGCCACCGTCTCCTCGCTGATCTGGAACACCGGGTACGCCATGGTCGCGAACTCCTGAGCCGGCTCACTGTCCGACCGCGCCCACACACCGGCCACCGCGGCGAAGAACTTCTCCGCGTACGGCGCCGTCAGCGCCACCTGCCGGGTGCTCTGGAAGCCCTGGAGCAGCGACCGGTTCAGCCAGTTCGGCGGCGCCTGCGGCCCGGTCAGCTCGGCCCAGACCCGCGCCTTGTTCTCCGGCGTCGGCAGCAGCGCACGGGCGATCGCCGCCTCCCGCTCGCCACTGGCCGTCTTGTCCCCGGCCAGCTCGTCGTCGATCTCCGACTCGGCGGCGGCGCCCAGCGCGGCCAGAGCCTGGAGCAGCGACCAGCGCAACTCGGTGTCGACGACCAGGCCGGCCGGTTTCGCCTCGCCGGACAGCCAGCCCCGCAGCACGGCCGCCTGCTCCGGCGTGCGGGCCGCGGTGATGAAGGCCCGCGCCCAGGTCAGCTGCCAGCCACTGCCCGGCTCGGCCGCGGCCAGCTGACGCTGCGCCAGCCCGGCCACCAGCGCCCAGCCCTCCGGCGCCCACTCCGGGTCGGCGAAGCTGGTCAGCGCCATCCCGGCCTGCCGCAGGGTGGCGGTGGTCAGGTTGATGTCGCTCTCGGCGGGCAGGCCGGCCACCACCAGGGCGACGTAGTCACGGGCGGCCAGTTCGGCGTCGCGCAGCATGTCCCACGCGGCGGCCCAGGACAGGGCCCGCGGCAGCGCCGAGTCGAAGCCCGCGATGTGCCGGACCAGGGTGGCCATCGAGCGCTCGTCCAGGCGCAGCTTCGCGTAGGTCAGGTCCTCGTCGTTGACCAGCAGCAGATCCGGCGCCTTGACCCCGGTCAGCGCCTCGATCGGGGTCCGCTCGCCGGCCACGTCCGCCTCGATCAGCTCACGCCGGACCAGGCGGTCGCCGTCCAGGTCGTACAGGCCGATGCCGACCCGGTGGGTACGCAGCGTCGGGTAGTCGACCGGCGCTTCCTGCTGCACCACGACCCTGGTGTAGTGGCCGTCGGCGTCCAGCTCGACGATCGGGCGCAGGGTGTTGACCTGAGCCGTCTCCAGCCACTGCGCGGCGAACTTGCGCAGTTCCCGGCCGGACGCCGTCTCCAGCTCGGTGAGCAGGTCGTCGAAGGTGGCGTTGCCCCACGCGTACTTGCCGAAGTAGGCCCGCAGACCGGTCAGGAACGGGTCCAGCCCGACGTACGCGACCAGCTGCTTGATCACGCTGGCGCCCTTGGCGTACGTGATGCCGTCGAAGTTGACCTCGACCGCCTCCAGGTCCGGCATCTCGCAGTACACCGGGTGGGTGGAGGAGAGCTGGTCCTGCCGGTAGCCCCAGGACTTCCGGATGGACAGGAACGTCGACCAGGCGTCGGCGAAGCGGGTGGCCTCGGTGTTGCACCAGTGGCTGGCCCACTCGGCGAACGACTCGTTCAGCCACAGGTCGTTCCACCAGCGCATGGTGACCAGGTCGCCGAACCACATGTGGGCCAGCTCGTGCAGGATCGTGTTGGCGCGCTGCTCGTACTCGTAGTCGGTGACCTGCGAGCGGAAGATGTAGTGCGACTCGGCGTGGGTGACGCAGCCGAAGTTCTCCATCGCGCCGGCGTTGAAGTCGGGCACCCACAGCTGGTCGTACTTGGGCAGCGGGTACCGCACGCCGAACTTCTCGTGGAAGAAGTCGAAGCCCTGCTTGGTGATCAGGAACAGGTCGTCGGCGTCCAGGTAGCGGGCCATCGAGGCGCGGCAGAAGACGCCCAGCTCGATGCCGTCGTGCGAGTCGCGGACCTCGTGGTACGGCCCGGCGCAGATCGCCGTGATGTAGGTGCTCATCCGGGGCGAGGTGGTGAAGTGCACCGACTTGGCGCCGAACGCGGCCGCCTCCTCGGACTCCACGGGCATGTTCGAGACGACCTTCCAGTGCCCCGGCGCCGTCACGTGCCACGTGTAGACGCTCTTGAGGTCGGGCTGGTCGAAGCAGGCGTACGCCCGCTGCGCGTCCGCCGTCTCGAACTGGCTGTAGAGGTAGACCTCCTTGTCGACCGGGTCGAGGCTGCGCTGGAGCCCCTGCCCGCTCGCCGAGTATCCGAAGTCCCCGTCGACGACGAGGGTGTTCTCGGCGGCGAGACCGGGCAGCGCCAGGCCCTTCTCCGCGGTCCAGGCGCTGAGGTCCAGGTCCGTCCCGTTCAGCGTGGCGGAGTTGATCCGCACCGCGGCCGCCTCGATGAACGTGGCTGCGCCCGGCTCGGCACACCTGAAGTTGATCACTGTGGTGGACCGGAACGTGTCGGAGCCGGGGTTGCCGTGCCCGTCGGTCAGGTCAAGGGTGATGTCGTACCCCGTCACCTCGAGCAATCGACCACGCTCCGCAGCCTCGACCTGGGTCAGGTTGTGAACACCGGCCACGTGCACTCTCCTTCGAGCTGACAGCTGATTGCTTTACCCGCAGCCTATGCGGACACGGCGACGTAACTCACCCCGACCGTGCCCCGATGAGGGTGGAAGATCGAGCCATGACTGAACGTGCCACCGTCGACATGTGGTTCGACCCGCTCTGCCCGTGGGCCTGGATCACCTCCCGCTGGCTGCTGGAGGTGGAGAAGGTCCGTCCACTCGACGTCCGGTTCAACGTGATGAGCCTGTCCGTGCTCAACGAGGGCCGTGACGAGCTCCCGGAGAATTACAAGCAGCTACTGGCCAAGGGCTGGGGCCCGGTCCGGGTCTGCATCGCCGCCGCCGAGGCCGCCGGCCCGGCTGTGCTGCGTGACCTCTACACCGCCCTCGGCACCCGCATCCACCTGCAGAAGTACGACACGCAGGACCCGAAGCTGTTCGAAGAGGCGCTGGCCGAGGTCGGCCTCGACCCGAGCCTGGCCGGCGCCGCGCTCACCGACGCCCGCGACGAGGCGCTGCGGGCCAGCCACAACGCCGGCATGAAGCCGGTCGGCACCGACGTGGGCACCCCGGTGATCCACGCGCCCGGGCCCAACCCGGGTGAGACGGTCGCCTTCTTCGGCCCGGTCATCACCCCGGCGCCGAAGGGCGAGGCGGCCGGCAAGCTGTGGGACGGTGTGGTCCTGGTGGCCGGCACGCCCGGCTTCTACGAGCTGAAGCGCAGCCGCGACCTGGGGCCGATCTTCGACTGACAGTTGCTGTTCGGTGGTAGTCGCACGGAAAAGCGACGCTTCGCCCATGATCCGTCGTTGGATGAGGTGACCTACACCTCACCCAACGCGGAGGCGGCTAATGCCGGAAAACGACTCGGTCGGATCGAGCATCAGTGTCCAGCGTGGCGTCTGGGCCGATTTACCCCCTGAAGTGGCGATTATGCTCGCTCCGCCGGTGACCGTGACGGCACGGCCCGCCGAACGGCCGGTGAATCTGCACCGCACATCACAGTTGAGCAGGTCACGAGGGACTATGCCGGTGGTTAGGTACCCAAGCTTCGCCGGGTAAGTTGCCAGCCATGACGGTCGTGCACCCGATCAAACTGGCCTGGATCACCAACGGAGGTACCGGGGCCCAGAATTACGACGAGTTCGCCGACGACGCCGAAATCACCGACATCATCAAGGGCAACCCGCACAGCGCGCTTGCCGTGGAGATGCCGCACCTCGCGCCCGAGTCCCTCGGGAAGTCCTTCCTCGAGTCCCTGCCGGACGCCGTCGTCCGCCTGCAGCGTGATCAGGCCGAGGAGAAGTACCGGCAGGCGGAGCACGTCGTGGTGCTCTACCGCATATCCGCGCCGGGCGAGGCGCCCGCGTACGGCCTGTGGAGCATGGTCGAGACCGGCCAGATCTCCACCAGCGCCGACGAGCCCGGCCTGGTCATCCGCAACGAGGACGTCTTCATCAGCAAGGTCCGCGAGCGCGTCGCCCTCGCCGAGTCGGTGGGCGCCCTGCTCTCCCCGGTGCTGCTGCTCCAGACCGGCCGCGGCGAGGAGCTGCACGCCGCGCTCGCCGAGGCCACCGACGCCGCGGGCGAGCCGGCCGCGACCGACGTGGACGGCTCCGGGCGTACCCATGCGATCTGGCCGGTCAGCCCCGGTGAGCTCCAGGATCGCCTGCTCGCCCTGGCCGGCGGCGGCGAGCTGGTGGTCGCCGACGGCAACCACCGCAGCCTCGCCGCGCAGACCGGCGGCCTGGAGCGCTTCCTGGCCGTCGTCACCACCCCCGCGTCGGTCTTCATCCAGCCATACAACCGCCTGGTCAGCGAGCTGCCGGCCTCGCTCGGCGAGCTTCTCGAGCGGTTGCGCGCGGCCGGCGCGACGGTCACCGAGCTGCCGCGCGTCGCGCAGCTTCCGATCAAGGGCACCATCGAGCTGTACGGCGGAGGCCGCACGTTCGCAGTCGGGCTACCGGCCGACCCGGCCGGCACCTCGGTGGAGAACCTGGATCACGCCCTCGTCGAGCGCATCCTGCTGCGGGACGCGCTCGGGCTGGACGCCGGCGACAAGCGGATCGCCTACATCGGCGGGGACTACCCGGTCGAGTGGCTGCGCGGCGAGGTCGAGTCCGGCCGGGCCGAGCTGGCGATCCTGATCGCCCCGGTGACCGTCGACGACTTCGTCGAGGTCAACCTGGAACGGCTCAAGCTGCCCCGCAAGAGCACCTGGTTCACCCCGAAGGCTCGGGGCGGCCTGGTCGTGGCCGACATCCGCTGATGCTGCACCCGCAGGTCGAGGCCGCCGCCCAGCTCCGGCGGCGGCCCAGCCCGGAGGAGCTCGCGGCCGACCCGTACCAGCGTCTGCTCGGTGTCCGGGCCGCGATGGAGGAGTCGAACGAGGCCGAGACCGGCCCGGCGCTGCCGCTGCCGGTGGTCGCCGACTTCGACGCCGACGGCGTGCCCTGCCGCCTCTACGCCACCAGGATCGGCGCCCCGGTGCTGGTCTACCTGCACGGCGGCGGCTGGTGTTACGGCAGCATCGAGACCGTCGACAGGTTCTGCCGACGGGTCGCCGACCGGTCCGGCTGCGCCGTGGTGTCAGTCGGCTACCGGCTGGCGCCCGAACACGTGTATCCGGCCGCGCTCGACGACGCCGAGACGGTGTTGCGCTACCTGCGCAAGTCCGGCGACGACCTGGGGCTGGACGTGTCCCGGCTCGCGATCGGCGGCGACAGCGCGGGCGGCCAGCTCGCCACGGTCACCGCCCGCCGCCAGCGGGACGCGGCCACCCCGCTCGACTTCCAGGCGCTCATCTACCCGGCCCTCGACCCGCTCACCTCCGCCGAGTCGTACGACGAGGTGGGGGAGTACGGTCTGGACCGCGCCTCGATGAAACTGGCCTGGGAGACGTTCGTCCCCGACCCGGTGCTCCGGCTCACCCCGGACGTGTCGCCGCTCGCGGTGGCCGACCTGTCCGGCATGCCGCCCACCCTGGTGATCACCGCCGAGTACGACGCGCTGCGCGACGAGGGCGCCGACTACGCCGACGCGCTGATCACCGCGGGCGTCCCGGTGGTGCACACCCGCTACATGGGTGTGAACCACGGCTTCGCCCGCAAGCTGGCCACGATCGACGCCGCGCGGGCCGCGGCTGATCAGGTGGCGTCCGCCCTGCGTTCGTCCCTCACCTTCTGAAAGACTTCCGATATGCGTCTTTACCTGGGTTCCGACCACGCCGGCTTCGAGCTGAAGAACCACCTCGTGAACCACCTGGCCAAGCAGGGGCACGATGTGGTGGACGTCGGACCGCACGTCTACGACGCCGAGGACGACTACCCGGCGTTCTGCTTCCACACCGGTGTCAAGGTGGTCGCCGACCCGGGCTCGCTCGGCATCGTGATCGGCGGCTCCGGCAACGGCGAGCAGATCGCGGCCAACAAGGTCCCCGGCGTCCGCTCGGCCCTCGTCTGGAAGACCGAGATCGCCGAGCTGGCCCGCCAGCACAACGACAGCAACGTGATCGCCATCGGCGCCCGCCAGCACACCCTGGACGAGGCGGCCGCCTTCGTCGAGGCGTTCATCGCGACGCCGTTCTCCGGCGACGCCCGGCACGCCCGGCGGATCGCCCAGCTCGCCGACTACGAGGTGGCTCGCGAACTGCCCGAGCTCCCGTCCCCGGCCACCAGCGCCTGACCCGGCCCCATCCGGCCGGCTACCCGCCGGGTGGCCGGCCGTTCCCCTCGCCGCACCCGATCTTGCACGATCCCTCCACGCCCTGACGCCTGACGGGGAAACACGTGCAAGGTCCACGCCAAGATGTGGATCTTGCACGATGACGCACCCCAGGACGTGAAAAATCGTGCAAGATTGCCGCAGGCCGGCCATCGGACAGCGGCGCGGGCCTCAGCGGCGGGGGAGTTCCTCGCGGGGCAGCCAGTTGCGCCTGATGATCGGCAGGTCCCGATCGGCGTCGGCCAGGTCGTCGTCGCTGGGCCGGGACGCGTCCCGGGCACGCAGCGCCGCGCCGACGCTGACCTGCGACGAACCCGAGCCGACCAGGCCGCGCAGCCCACGCTCGGATTCCCGTTCGTCACCAGCCGCCGCACCGGGCCGCTTCGGCATGCCGCCGCGCGTGGGCCGCCCGGTCGACCTGTCCCCCGGCGGCGGCCCGTCCGTGCTCACCACAGCCGGCGGCGGCGCATGCGGAGGAGCCGGAACCGGCGGGGATCCGGGGCCGCCCGACGGCGGTGCGGGAACCGGTGGGTTCGCAGGCGGGGTGGGCACCGGAGGCGGGGCCGGAACCGGGGGATGGGGAGGCGGCGTGGGAACGGCTGCAGGAACCCCACCAGGCGGCGGAGGGGCCGCTGGAACCCCAGCGGCCGGCGGAGGGGCCGCCGGAACCCCAGCGGGCGGCGGAGCGGCCGCCGGAAGCCCGCCGGGCGCGGGGGCCGGTGCAGCGCCGGGCGCGGGACCAGGCGCGGCCGGGGCGGCGGATGCGTCGGTGGTCGTCTCGTCGGTGGTCGTCTCGGTCGACGCCGAGGAGGGACGCACGCGGCGGCGTCGGCGTTCGGGCTGGCCCATGAACCCGACGGTACCGCCGTGCCGATCAACTCAGAACACCTCGGTCGCACTGGGCAGCCGGCTCCAGCCGAACGCGATGGCCGGATCGTTGCCGGTCAGCTGACGGACCCGGCCGGCCGCGGCGAGCGTGCCGAACGAGGTGCCACCGAGGTAGACCGCCCCCAGATCGGTCACCGACAGGGCGACGTCAGCCGGATCCGTGGTGGCGGCGCAGGTGGCCCCGCCGGGTCCGCCGGTGAGCCGCCAGCGGCCGGTGTTCGAGGTCAGGATCGGGTCGGTGACCTCGAGGACCACGTCGACGTCGGTGGCGTACCGGCGGGCGGCCAGCGCCTTCGGCACGTCGATGACCCGTAGCCACAGGGCGTCGGAGAAGCCGGGGGCGAGCCGCCGGGGCTCGTCGACCAGGTAGAGCAGCGGCTCGTCGACGGCGGCCAGCCGCCAGTTGACGCTGCGGGTGAGGTCCACTTCGAGCAGGAAGCGCCAGAGCGCCCGGTACGTCTCCGTGTCGGCCGCGGCCACCTCACGGATCTGCACCTCGGCGGCCGAGCCGTGGGCGTTCCAGTCGTTCTTGACCCGCCACAGCGCATATCCGGTGGGTCCGCCGGAACCCTCGTACACCACGGCGTAGCGCTTGGTGGCGCCGTCGCGATGGTCCTTCGGGTCGCTGAGGACCCACTTCCACCAGTTGTCGTCCCGGCTGGACCACCCGACCCGCCCCGGACGCAGTTGCTCGTAGACCTTGCCGATCTCGGGGAGCAGCTCCTGCGGGTCGCCCATCCGCAGCCGGCCGGACGGCTCCGGCGGCGGGGCGGGGAGACGTACCTCACGATTTGTGATGTTGAAGACCAGCCGGGAGGCGGCCGGGCCGTAACCGAATCGGGGGTAGATTGCGGCCTCGCTGGCCCACAGGACCGCCACCGGCTCCCGGCCGGCGTCGGCGATCTCGTGCAGCTGCCGGTTCATCATCCGGGTGAGCAGACCGCGCCGCCGGTGGGTCGGCAGCACCCCGACACCGGAGACGTGGGCGGCCGGGATCACCGCTCCCGGCACGGTCAGATCGCGTGTGAAGGCCTGGACATGGCCCGCCACCAGCCCGGCGTCGTCGGCGACGAGCGACCGGTCCAGCTCGTAGACGACCCCCTCGAGATCTCTGAGCTCCCCGTCGATCTCCTCGTGGAAGACCGTGCTGAGAAGGCGGAAGATCGGCGCGAAGTCGTCGGGGGTGCTGGGGCGGAGTTCTATCTCATCCTTCATAAGCTGTGTGTAACGGACTGCTGTGTGCTGCGGCGACCGATTTGTTGGCTCGCTACGCTCGAAGTTGTCGCCGGCCTGGCGACCGCAGCCGGAGGGGGAATGATGCCGGAGCAACCGCAGTGGTCCGAGCGGACGCTCGACATGCCACCGCAGGACCCGTGGGCCGATCAGCCGACCAGGCAGACGACCCCGGAGGGCGCCGCCACCTCGCCGGTGCCGCCGAACCGGGTGCCGCCGAGCCAGGTGCCACCGACCCAGGCGCCCACGTCGCCGGGCCCCGCGCCCGAGCCGGAGCCGTCGCCGTTCAGTCAGGGCCGGGCGCGGGTCGGTCAGCCGACCCAGCGCACCGAGCAGTTCCGGGCCGGGCACGAGCCGACCGGCACCGGCTGGCCTGAGGAGCACTACCGGGAGCGGCCGCAGCGCAGCCTGAGCTGGCACATGCGGCAGTGGCGCCGGGGCGGCGAGTGGAGCAGCGCGGCGGTGCTGTTCGCGTTCGTCGGCTGGGGCATCTGGGCGATCTCCGAGGGCGGCGACCTCGGCGGGCCGCTGATCATCTTCCTGGTGTCGCTGGTCGTCGCGGCTGGTGTGTTCGCCCTGGCCCGGCTGGTCGGCCGGCTGGTGCTGGAGCAGCGGATGGGCCGTCAGCGGCACACCGCCCGCGGCGCGCACATGGTCACCGGCCTCTTCCTGGCGGTCGTCGGCATCGCGTTCCTGCGTCAGACCGGCTGGGTGGTCGACTCGTTCAACTGGGTGGCGGATCTGTTCCGCTAGGCCGCCGTGGACGCGGAGGCCCGGCCGACCCACGGTGGGGTGGCCGGGCGACCGGATCGGATCAGGCGGGTTCGGAGACGTGGGCGTGGACTATCCGCCAGCCCTGGGGCAGGCGGGCCCACGTCTGGGACTGGCGGCCCAGCACGTCACTGCCGGGGTAACCGAACAACGTCGTCACCACGGCGGTGCTCTGGCCGTACCCCCGGATGGTCGTGTCCTTGAGGCGGCGACCCGGCGGCAGGCCGCCCTGCGTCGCCCGCCACCTGCGTTGCTCCTCGACGCCGTCCTGCTGGTCGGCGATGCCGAACCGGATCGCCTCGGCTGCGAAGAAGCCGATGATCGTGTCGACGTCGTCGGCGACGAGGGCGCGTTCGTAGGCCTCGAACGCCTCGGTGACCTCGGCGATCACCTCGGGAAGGTCGCGTTCCATGTCAGGCCACCGGGGCCGGCTCGTCGAAGGCCGCCTCCTCGGGTTCGGGCACCCGCGGCAGCGGCTTGGTCAGCGCGA
Organism: Actinoplanes sp. NPDC026670; assembly: GCF_040638175.1. Classification (NCBI taxonomy): domain Bacteria; kingdom Bacillati; phylum Actinomycetota; class Actinomycetes; order Micromonosporales; family Micromonosporaceae; genus Actinoplanes; species Actinoplanes sp. NPDC026670. Next base: position 42,199 of record NZ_JBEZXU010000061.1, on the reverse strand, counting down.
ACAGCACGCACACGGCGGTGAGGAAGAGGTAGCCGAGCGAGACCGGCCCGTCGGCGTTGAACTGCACCTTCTCGGCGTGGATCAGGCCGATGAAGGTGAGCACGGCGCCCGCGCCGGAGAAGATCGCGGCGTGCCAGAAGCGCTTGTCGATGATGAACGCGACGATCGCGCCGAGCACCAGGCCGGCCAGGATCGCGCCCTCGCCGAGCGTCTTCAGGCCGTCGTAGACCACCCCCGCCCCGGCCAGCGCCTCGGTCCCGACCTGGGCCGCGGTCGTCCCGGCCGCGGCCAGCGCGTTGTCCATCTGGCCGGTCGCCCATGACGCGATGTTCGGGATCAGCGCCGCCACCACCGCGGCGGCGTGTGCCCGCGGCGTCGCCTGGAACGCCTGCGCGCCGATCAGCAGGCCGATGTAGAGCAGGATCGGGACGATCGCGGCGGTCGGGAAGATCGCGCCGAGCAGCCCGAACAGACCGAAGAAACAGAGCAGCGCGATCACCACGCCGGTGGCCATCGAATATCCGGTACGGCCACCCGCCGCCTTCCAGCCCGGGTGCCCGACGTAGACCGCCGGCGGGAACGGCGACCCGAGACACGAGCCGATCACCGCGCCCGCGCCGTCGGCCAGCAGCACGCTGCGCAGGTTGTACCGGTCCCCGGCGGTGGCGGCGCTCTCCACGTTGGTCATCGCCTCGGTGAAGTTGTAGACACCCAGCGGGATCGCGGTGGCCAGCAGCGGCGCCATGTCCTTCAGGCCGTCGATCAGCAGGTCGAACTTGAGGTGCGGGAAGGCGAACGCGATGTCCTTCGCGGCGCTCTGCACGTCGGGCACCGACATGGCTCCGCCGATCCACCCGATCGCGGTGCCGACCAGCAGCGCGGCCAGCCCGATCGGGAAGTTGAACGGCAGCTTCACGTCGGTGAGCAGGCCGATCAGCAGCAGGCCGAAGACCGGCAGGGCGATCCACGCGTAGTTCCACATGTTGCCGGCCGGGTTCATCGAGATGAACGTGATCGAGATGCCGGCCAGGGTGCCGAGCAGCGCGGCCCGCGGGGTGTACTTGCGGATGTACGGGCCGACGAACGCGCCGATCAGCACGATCACGCCGATGATGAACGCCCACGCGATACCGGCCGTCCACGCCGCGATCGGGTTCTTGGTGGTGAGGTAGATCGGCAGCATGATCACGAAGATCACGATGAACATGTGCGGGACGCTCGGGCCGTACGGCAGGGCCGTCACGTCGGTCCGGTTCTCCTTCACCGCCAGCCGCCGGGCCAGGAAGGTGTAGTAGACGTTGCCGGCGACCAGGGCGATGCCCAGCGCGGGGAGGATCACGCCGAAGACGTTCCCGGCCGGCAGCTGGATCACGCCGAGGCACAGGCCGGTCAGGGTGAGCACGTTGACCAGGACGTTGACACCGAAGCCGAAGAAGGCGTTGGTGTCACCCCGGACCCAGTAGGGCAGTTTGGCCGCCGGAGCGGCTGTGGTGGCGGTCATCTCTTCACTCCTGAATCGCGGCGATAACTGCGGGGGACTCGGCGACCCAGCCGAAGATGCCGCCCTGGGCGGCGATCATCTTGAGGCCGACCTGCTGGAACTCAGGGAAGTAGGAGCCGACGCAGTCGGCCAGGACCAGGCATTCGTAACCGCGGTCGTTCGCCTCACGGACCGTGGTGTGCACGCACACCTCGGTCGTGACCCCCGTGACGACCAGGGATTTGATGCCGTCGTTGTCGAGTATCTTGTGCAGATCAGTGGCGTAGAACGCGCCTTTGCCGGGTTTGTCCACCACGGGCTCGTCCTCGGCCGGCTTCAGTTCGTCGATGATGTCGTGGCCGTATTCGCCGCGGATGAGAATGCGGCCGAAGGTGCCCTCCTGGCCGATCATCGGCCCTCGCTTGAGCTTCGCCGGCGGACAGTCCGACAAATCCGGCAAATGCCCTTCGCGGGTGTGGATGATCGGCAGGCCGGCGGCCCGCCAGGCGCTGATCAGGGCGGTCAGCGGCTCGATGGTTCGCCGGAGTTCGGCGACGTCGTTGCCCAGCGACTCACCGAAGCCGCCAGGCAGAAGGAAGTCCCGCTGCATGTCGATGACGACCAGCGCAGTGGTGTCGAGATCGAATTCGAAAGGGGATGGTTGGGCGCCGACAACAGGCATCTCAAGCCTCCGTAGCCGCTATCACGTCGTCCGAGGTGGCGACGCAGCCGAAGACGCCGCCCTGCATGGTGACCATGTGCAGCGCGGCGGTGTGGTTGGACGGATCGGTGGCCCCCGTGCAGTCGCTGAGGATCAGGCACTCGTAACCGCGGTCGTTGGCCTCCCGCATGGTCGTGTGCACGCAGACATCGGTGGTGATGCCGGTCAGGATCAAGTGCGTGATGCCATGGGTACGCAGCACGAGATCCAGATTCGTCGCGTAGAAGGCGCCCTTCCCGGGTTTGTCCACGATGACCTCACCGGGCGCCGGCGCGACCTCGGGCACGATCTCCCAGCCCGGCTCGCCCTTGATCAGGATCCGCCCGCACGGCCCCTGCCCGCCGATCTCGGCCCCGATCTGCGCCGACCGCCACCGCTTGTTGGCCGGCAGGTCGGACAGGTCCGGGTCGTGTCCCTCCCGGGTGTGGATGACGAGCATGCCCAGCTCACGGACGTGTGACAGCAGTTTCGCGGTGGCCGGCAGCCCGGCCCGGGTGAGCCCGATGTCGTACCCCATCGAGTCGACGTAGCCGCCGGGCCCGCAGAAGTCGGTCTGCCAGTCGATGCAGAGGAGCGCGGTCCGGTCCACCGGAACCGAGCCGTCGTAGGGCCAGGGATAAGGGTTCGCCGGTACCGGGCCGATGCGTGCGGTCATGAGTCAGATCCCTTCAGACGGTGATTCCGCCAGCCGCCGCTGACGGTGAGGTGGCCAGGGCTAGCAGCAGGTCGTCGCTGAAGGCCGGCCCGAACAACGTCAGGGACGCCGGCCGGCCGTCCTCGGTGAACCCGTTCGGCACCGTCACCGCGGCCATGTCCAGCAGGTTCGCGAACTGGGTGTACCGCCCGAGGATCAGATTCCGGCCGATCGGGTCGTCGGCGATCTCCGCGTGCGTGAACGTGGTGCCGATCGTCGGCAGCACCAGCACGTCGATCCGCTCCCACATCCGGCCGGCGGCGGCCCGCAGCTCCTGCATCCGGTGCTGGGCCCGGAACGCGTCGGCCGCGGTGAACCCGAGCCCGGTCTCCAGCACCCGGCGGGTCACCGGCAGCACGGATTCCGGGCGCGTGGCCAGGAAGTCACCGAGATCGGCCAGGCGCTCGGCCACCCATGGGCCGCGATACAGCAGGTCACCGGCCTCCAGCAGCGGCCCGACGTCCACAGTGGTGTCGGCTGCGACTCGGGCGTACGCCTTCTCCTGCCCGTTGTCGGCGAAGAAATCGAGACCTTCCGCGACACCCACCCGGGGTCGCGCGATCGGCCGCGCCTCCGGCGGCGCTTTCCGGGACCAGGGATCCTGCGGTACGAAGCCACGCGCGACCCGGATGACCCGGCCGGCGAGGGACGGTTCCCGGGTGAAGACCGAGACGCAGTCCAGGGACCGGCAGGCCGGCACCACGCCGAGGGTGCTGAGCAGCCCACGGGTCGGCTTGATCCCGATGATCCCGTTGAGCGCCGCCGGCACCCGGCCGGACCCGGCGGTGTCGGTGCCGAGCGAGAAGTGCACCGATCCGTTGGCGACCGCGACCGCCGACCCGGAGCTGGACCCGCCGGAGATCAGCCCGCCGCCGAAGACGCTCTCCGGCGCTCCGTAGGGCGACCGCGCCCCGGTCAGCCCGGTCGCGAACTGGTCCAGATTGGTCTTGCCGACCACGATCGCCCCGGCGTCGACGAGCCGCTGCACCACAGGCGCGTTCCGCTCGGGCCGGTAGGCGAAGTCCGGGCACGCCGCGGTGGTGGGCAGCCCGGCCACGTCGATGTTGTCCTTGACCGCGAACGTGAGCCCGGCCAGCGGGGCCCCAGGATCCACCGCACGCGCGCGTTCGTGCAGCTCAGCCGCGCTGAACCGGCTGATCCAGACTCCGTCCGGGGCCGGCGCGGCGAGCACTTCGTCGACGTTCGCGTGCGCATCCACATCGTCGATTGTCGACAATTCTGTTTCGCCGAGAACCGCGTTGTGTAACGGCCCGATTTCCCGCTGCTATCCGTCCCGTCCGGCGCGGTGAGAGCCCACGGGTTCAGTGCAGATAGGTGCGAGCCCCGTGCCCGCTCAGCGCCTCCAGCAGCGCGGCCGCGTCACCCCGCTCGGCCGCGAGGAACAGCCGCTCGTGCCGCAGCACCCCGTCGAGCGCCTGGGCGGTCTCCGCCTCCCGGCGCATGTTGACCGCCATGTAGAGCTGGATGCGCACCAGGATCGACTCATACAGCCCGGTGAGCTGCCGGTTTCCGCTCAGCGCCACCACCTCGACGTGGAACCGCCGGTGCGCGTTGGCCAGCTCGAGCCGGTCGTCGGTCTCGGTGGCCCTGCGGATCGACTCCAGAGCGGACCGCAGCCGGGTCAGATCGGCGCCGGGGGGAGTGGTCGTCACCGCGTGCCGTTCCAGGACGTCGCGAACCTCATACAGCTCGCGCACGTCGTCGTCGGAGAGGGTCGCGACCCGGGCCCCGCGCCGCGGGATGTGCTCGACCAGGCCCTGCTCGGCGAGCAGCCGCATGGCCTCGCGCAGGGGCGCCCGGCTGATCCCGAGCCGCCTGGTCAGTTGCTCCTCGACCAGCCGCTCACCCGGATCGGTCCGGCCGCTCAGGATGTCCCGCCGCAGTCGATCGACGGCGAGCTCGACGAGACTGTACGTCTCCAACTCACCGTCGCTCACCCGGCAAGTCTGCCAGCCCGTGCCGGTGTGGCACGGGCTGGCCCCGGCGCTCAGGCGTCGGTCATGATCTTGCCGGTCTCCAGCAGCGACTTGAGGTCGCTGAGGACCCAGGCCCATCCGCCGCCACCCTCGGCCGCGGCCTCCGGGTTGCCCTTGATCATCGCCGCGGTGGCGGGCGCGCCGGGCGTGTCGTGGGTGATGGTGACCCGCTGGACGCCGGCGCCGGCCTCCTCGATCTCGTAGGTGAGCGTGGTGAACGGCTCGGCCCCGGTGGTCGGGTCCATCAGCATCCGCCACGTCTGCACCAGGCGCCGCGGCGGCTCGGCCTCCAGCACCTCGCCGTCGATGATGATCTCGGGCAGCTCGAACCCGCCGGCCGTGGCGTAGGCCTTCATCTCCTCGGTGGCGGTCGAGTAGAACCGGCCGCCCTTCTTGAGCTCGTAGAACTGGGGCGCGGCGTACGCATACTTCGCGGTCCACTCGGGGTCGGTGATCGCCTGCCAGATCTTTTCGGCCGGCGCCTTGATCCAGATGCGGAAGACCTGGGTGTCGCTCATGACTCTTCCTCCAGCGTTCGCTTGAGATCGATCAGTGCGGTGACGTGCTGCTCGGTGAACTTGTCGATCCACCGGTCGTGGATCTGCCGGATCGGCACCGGGTTGAGGTAGTGCAACTTCTCCCGGCCGGAACGGCGCACGACGACGAGACCCGCCTCCTCCAGCACCCGCAGATGCTTGGCGACGCCGAACCGGGTCATCTCCAGCTCGCCCTCCAGCTCCGACTGCGTGCGGCCGTCACGAACGAAGAGCAGGTCGAGCAGGAACCGGCGGCTCGGGTCGGCCAGCGCTCTGAACACCAGAGCATCGTCGAAAACCCGATCGTCGTCCGTCATGACGCTAAGTTAGGTGACCATTTGGTCACCTGTCAAGCTGAGGCCGATTGTGATCATCCGCCGGGTTACGCTCCGCCCGTGTGGCCTTTCGGTAAGACGCGGTCCGCCGCCGACGAGGAAGTTCCGGAGTTCTGCCACTTCCTGGGCGACCCGGATGCCGAACGCCTGCGGTTCGTGCTGCGCAAACGTGACTGGGACACGGCCCGGGAGATCCTCTCGGCAGCCGATCCGGAGCATCGTTCCTATTTCGTACGGGTCGCGGCCGGCACCGTCGGCATCGAGAAATGGATCAGCGGCCCGATCCGCGAGGAACCCGGTTCGGTCCTCCCGTTGCTGGTCAAGGCCGTACACATGGTGAGCTGGTCGTGGGAGCTACCGGGAGCGGCCACCGACGGCACCGCGACCGACGAGGACCGCGCGATCCTGGCCCGGCACCTGGAGAAGGCCGAGGAGCTGCTGGACGAGGTGCTGGACCGCAACCCGCGTGACGCCGACGCCTGGGTGTACAAGCTGGAGGCGAGCCGGGCCCGGCACCTGCCGCTGGTGGAGCGGTGGCGTCGGTTCGAGCGGCTGATCGAGATCGACCCGGCCCACTGGTTCGGTCACGAGGAGATGCTCTGGTGCCTGCGCCCGGACTGGGGCGGCAACACCCCGGCGATGTTCGACTTCGCCCGGGCCAGGGCGCTCGCCTGCCCCGGCACCCACGTGCCGGCCCTGGTGGTGCTGGCGCACCGGGCACACACCTGGCATGTGGCGAAGGCGAAGAAGCCCGTCGACCGGGACCGCACCCTCGACCTGACGTACTACGAGTCGGTGAAGGTGATGGACGAGATCTGGGAGGCGTCGCAGCTGTCGGTCTGGCACGACGACTACCGGGAGACCCTGCTGACCCCGATCGCCTGGAACAACTTCGCCTTCGCCTTCACCTACGGCGACTTCCACAAACCGGCGTGGAGTCTCTACGAGGCGATCGGGGAGGACTGGATCACCGAGCATCCCTGGGACGACATCGAGTTCTTCCAGAAGTCCCGGGCCTACACCGAGGACAACCTCGACTGATCTACCGCTCGCGGACCCGTTCGGCGACCGCCCGGCCGAGCTCCACGGTGGTGCCCGTGCCGTGCAGGTCGGGGGTGAGCGGCGCCCCGCCCGGCCCGTACGCGAGCACGTCCTCGATCGCGCCGAGCAGGTGCGCGGCCGCCTCCGGGTGACCCAGGTGGTCGAGCATCATCGAGCCGCACCAGATCTGTCCGACCGGGTTGGCGATGCCCTGACCGGCGATGTCCGGCGCCGAGCCGTGCACCGGCTCGAACAGGCTGGGGTGCAAGCGGTCCGGGTTGATGTTGGCGCTCGGGGCGATGCCGAGCGTGCCGGTGCAGGCCGGGCCGAGGTCGGACAGGATGTCGCCGAACAGGTTGCTGGCCACCACCACGTCGAACCAGTCCGGGTGCAGGACGAACTGCGCGGCCAGCGCGTCGATGTGGAACTTGTCGACCCGCACCTCGGGGAACCGCCCGGCCATCGCGGCGACCCGCTCGTCCCAGTACGGCATCGAGATGGAGATCCCGTTGCTCTTGGTGGCCGACGTCAGGTGCCGCTTGGGACGGCGTCCGGCCTGCTCGAAGGCGTATTTCAGGACCCGGTCGACACCGATCCGGGTCATCACCGTCTCCTGTAGCACGGTCTCCCGCTCGGTCCCCTCGAAGATCCGCCCGCCGACGCTCGAGTACTCACCCTCGGTGTTCTCCCGTACCACCAGGAAGTCGATGTCGCCCGGCTCGCGGCCGGCCAGCGGACCGCGGACGCCCGGCATCAGCCGGCAGGGGCGCAGGTTGACGTACTGGTCGAAGGTGCGCCGGAACTGGAGGAGGCTGCCCCAGAGCGAGATGTGGTCGGGCACCACCTCGGGCCAGCCGACCGCGCCGAAGTAGATCGCGTCGAACCCGCGCAGCGTCGCCTCCCAGTCGGCCGGCAGCATCGTGCCGTGCCGCTGCCAGTAGCCGGCGCTGGCGAACCCGAAGTCGGTGAACTCCAGGCGCAGCCCGAACCGTGCGGCGGTCGCTTCGAGGGCCTCGATCCCGGCCGGCACGACCTCCTGGCCGATGCCGTCGCCGGGAATGACCGCGATCCGGTACGCAGTCATCGGCCCTCCTCCGCGAGCCTGCCCTCTCCCACGAGCCGGCCCTCCCGTAGCGCTTCGAGCCCGCCCTGCGAGTCGGCCAGGGCGATCCGCTCGGCCTCGGCCGAGTCGCCCGCGCGCAGCGCCCGGACCAGGGCCCGGTGGCTGGTGTAGCGCTCCAGGCCGAACGTCTCGTCCTCGTGCACCCGCTGGAGCAGCAGCTCCCGCCGGTGGGGCCGGGAGAACACCCGGCTCTGCTCGAGCATCCGGGTCAGCACCGGATTGTGGGCGCAGGCGTCGACCGTGTCGTTGAACTCCTGCATGGTGTCGAACAGGGCGGTGAGATGACGATCGATCGGCCGGTCGTGGCGGCGATGCTCCTTGAGCAGGATCAGCAGGTCGTCGGCCCGGTCCAGGATCTCGTCGAGCGCGTCCAGCTGGGCCGGGGCGGCGTGCCGGGCGGCGAACCGGGCGACCAGGCCGCGCAGGCCGACCTCGACCTCGGCCAGGTCGTCGATGGCGGCGTCACGGATGGTGGCGACCAGCACGGTGCGCGGGCCGATCCGCTCGATGAGCCCGTCCAGTTCGAGCCGGCGCAGCGCCTCGCGGACCGGGGTGGGGCTGATCGCCAGGCGCTCGGCGACGCCGCGCTCGGTCACCTTCTCCCCGGGGGCCAGCTCGCCCGTGGCGATGGCCGTGCGGACGTGTCGATAGGCCTGGTCAGCGAGCGTCTCGGCGACTGTCATGACGGCACTCTAGCGCATGCCATGGCGAACTTGCTTTGAAACAGTTGACGGTTTTGCTGTAGCAAATTAGCGTGACGCCGGACACACGGAGGCGACATGGCCGAAACTCGACGGATCACTTTCTTCATCGCCCTGACCCTGTTCGCCCAGGAGGCGACCTGGAACTTCTACGACAATCAGGTGCCCGCCCTGCTGCGTGACCACGTCGCCAGCGCGGCGCTCGTCGGCGTCCTGATGGGCATGGACAACCTGCTGGGCATCTTCGTCCAGCCGTGGATCGGCAACCGGTCCGACAACACCCGCACCCGGTGGGGGCGCCGCATCCCGTACCTCGCGGTGGGCATGCCGGTCGCCGCGCTGCTCTTCCTGCTGCTGCCCTGGACCACGTCACTGGTCACGCTGATCGTGGTGATGGTCGGCTACGCACTGGTGATGAACACCATGCGGCCGCTCGCCGAGGCGCTCACCCCCGACTTCATCGCGCCCGACCGGCGCGGCCGGACCAACGCCATCGTCAAGATCGCCACCTCGCTGACCATCATCGTCGCGTCGCTGATCAGCCTGTTCGTGGTCGACGACCATCCACGGGCGGCGTTCGCGATCCCGGCCGCGATCCTGCTCACGGTCACCCTGGTGCTGATCGCCCGGGTCCGCGACAACGAGTCGCCGGCCTATCGGGCGGCGGTCGCCGAGGACACCCCCGGCGAGGCCCGCTCACCGGTCCGGCGGGTGGTCGTCGAACTGCTCACCAGCCGGGACCGGCGCCGCGTGCTCCTGCTGCTCACCGTCTTCCTCTTCGGCGGGGCCTGGTTCGCGTCGAGGTCACTGATGACCCCGTACGGCATGGAAGCCCTTGATCTGACCCGCGGCGAAGCCGGCGGCCTGACGCTGCCCAGCGGCGTCGCCTTCCTGCTCGCGGCCTATCCGGCCGCCCTCGCGGCGGAACGTTTCGGGCGGTTCCGGGTGATCGCCGCCGGGATGGCGGTCTTCGCCGCCGCCCTCGTCGCCGGAGCCGTCGCGCAGTCCGCGACCGGCACCATCGTGGCGCTCTGCATCGGCGCCGCGGGCGCCTCCTGCTTCTCGATCAACGCGGCCGTCGCGCTCTGGAACCTGGCCCCGTCCAGCCGGATGCTCGGCGCCTACACCGGCCTCTACGCGGTCACCTGGTACCTCGGCGGGTTCACCGGGCCGGCGCTGATCGGCGGCGCGGTCGACCTGTTCGGCTGGCGCTGGATGCTGCTCGACACCGCCGTCCTGGCCACCCTCGCCGTGCTGGTCGTGCTCCGCCTGTCCCGCCTGCAGAAAGCACACGCATGAAGATCCTCATCACCACCGACTACCTGGCCCCGGGCGACGAGGTGGACACCTACCTCACCGGCCAGGGCTTCACCACCAGGCACGATCCGATGCGCGGCGCACGCCGGCCGGACGACCTGATCGAAGCTCTGACCGGCGTCGCCGGCGCGCTGATCGCCAACGAGCCGATGACCGAGCAGGTGCTGGCCGCGTCACCCGGGCTGCGGGCCGTCGTGCGCACCGGCGTCGGCTACGACTCGGTCGACGTGCCGGCCGCGACCCGGCTCGGCATCAGCGTCAGCAACCTGCCCGGCATCAACGCCAACGCCGTCGCCGAATACACCATCGGATTACTGCTGGCCCAGGCCAGGCGTCTGGTCCAGGTGGCAGCCGGCGTCCAGGCCGGCTCATGGCCGAGACAGCAGGGGTACGAGCTGAGCGGACGAACCGTGGGCCTGATCGGCCGGGGCCCGGTGGCACGCCGGGTCGCACCGCTCGCCGCCGCGTTCGGGATGACCGTGCTCTGCACCGGCGACATCCCCGGAGCGGTCCACGCCGGACTCGACGAGCTGCTGGAACGCTCCGACTTCGTGTCGGTCCACACCGCGCTCACCGGCCGCACCCGGCACCTGATCGACGCCGCCGCCCTGGCCCGGATGAAACCGTCGGCCCACCTGATCAACACCGCGCGCGGCGGAATCGTCGACGAGCCGGCCCTGGCCGAGGCGGTCCGCACCGGCCGGATCGCCGGCGCCGCCCTGGACGTGGCAGACGTCGAGCCGCTGCCCGCCGACAGCGTGCTGCGCGGCGTCGACGGGATCACCGTCTACTCGCACATGGGCGGCCACACCGCCGAGGCCCGCCGCAACTCGGGCATCGACGGCGCCCGCGAACTCGTCGCGGCGCTCGCCGGAAAGCCCGCCTTCGCGGTCAACGGGGTGGTCGCGTGACCTCCGCGGACGTCATAGTCGTCGGCGCCGGGCTGGCCGGGCTCGTCACCACCGCCGAGCTGGTCGCCGCCGGCCGCCGGGTGATCCTGGTCGACCAGGAGCCCGAACAGAGCCTCGGCGGGCAGGCGTTCTGGTCGTTCGGCGGGCTGTTCCTGGTCGACTCGCCGGAACAGCGCCGGATGGGCATCCGCGACTCCCGCGAGCTGGCCTGGCAGGACTGGCTGGACGCGGCCGGGTTCGACCGGCCCGAGGACGCGTGGCCCCGGCGCTGGGCCGCCGCCTATGTGGACTTCGCCGCCGGTGAGAAACGGGCCTGGCTGAAACAGCTGGGTGTGAAACTGTTCCCGATCGTCGGCTGGGCCGAACGCGGATTCAACTCGGTGCCGCGTTTCCACATCACCTGGGGGACCGGGCCGGGCATTCTCGAACCCTTCGTCAACCGGGTGCGCGACGGCGCCGTCCTCGCGTTCCGGCACCGGGTGGACGAGATCGTTCGCAGCGGCGGGACGGTCACCGGCGTACGCGGAAAGATCCTCGAGCCCAGCGACGCGATCCGCGGCGCCGCCTCCAGCCGTACCGCTGTGGCCGATTTCGAACTGACCGCGCCGGTCGTGGTGGTGACCTCCGGCGGGATCGGCGGCGACCACGACCTGGTCCGGCAGAGCTGGCCGGAACGCCTCGGGCCGCCACCCGCCGAGATGATCGCCGGAGTGCCCGCACACGTCGACGGCCGGATGATCGGGATCACCCGGAACGCCGGTGGAACCGTGATCAACCCGGACCGGATGTGGCACTACGTCGAGGGCCTCCAGAACTGGGACCCGATCTGGGACCACCACGGCATCCGCATCCTGCCCGGCCCGTCGTCGATCTGGCTGGACGCCCGGGGCCGCCGGCTGCCGGTGCCGCTCTACCCCGGATTCGACACCCTGGGAACGCTGGCCCACCTGCGCACGACCGGTTTCGATCACAGCTGGTTCGTGCTCACCCAGAAGATCATCGAGAAGGAGTTCGCCCTCTCCGGCTCCGAACAGAACCCGGACCTGACCGGCCGCGACCTCCGCAAGGTGCTGGGCCGGATCCGTGGCGGAGCGCCCGCGCCGGTCGAGGCGTTCAAACGCAACGGCGCCGATTTCGTGGTCGCGTCCACACTCGACGAACTCGTCGAAGGCATGAACGCCCGCACCGGAAAGCCACTTCTCGACGTCGCCGGAATCCGGGACACGCTGGTGGACCGGGACCGGGAACTGGACAACCCGTTCACCAAGGACATGCAGCTCGCCGCGATCCGGAACTTCCGGCAGTACCGCGGCGACCGGCTGATGCGCACCGCGGCGCCGCACCGTCTCCTCGACCCGTCGAACGGGCCGCTGATCGCGGTGAAACTGCACATCCTCACCCGCAAGACCCTCGGTGGCCTGCACACCGACCTGGGCGGACGCGTGCTCGACGCCATCGGCGAACCGATTCCCGGCCTCTTCGCAGCCGGCGAGGCCAGCGGATTCGGCGGCGGTGGAGTGCACGGCTACCGCGCTCTCGAGGGCACCTTCCTCGGCGGCTGTCTGTTCTCCGGCCGGCAGGCCGCCCGTACCATCGCCTCCAGTTAGGAAAAGACAATGACCGCAACCGATGCCGTACGCGTCCTGGTGCCGACCGGAATGCTCGGTGGGGGATTCCCGCCGGAAACCGTCACCCGCGGCCTGGAACTCGGCGCCGACGTGATCGCCGTCGACGGCGGCTCCACCGATTCCGGCCCGTATTACCTCGGCGCGGGAATCGCCAAGACCGCCCGCGCCGCCGTCGCCCGCGACATGCGGCTGCTGCTGAAGGCGTCCGCCTCGGCCGGCATCCCGCTGATCATCGGATCCTGCGGGACCAGCGGCACCGACTCCGGGGTCGACTGGGTCGCCGGGATCACCCGGGAGATCCTCGCCGAGGAGGGCCTGTCGCTGCGGGTGGCGACCATCTACAGCTCGCAGAAGGCCGCCGACCTGGCCGGCCTGCCGATCCGCCCGCTGCCCCCGGCCGGCCCACTCGACGCGGCCACCCTGGAGAGCTGCGAGAACATCGTCGGCATGATGGGCCACGAGCCGATCGTCGCCGCCCTGGAGTCGGGCGCCGACGTGGTGCTCGCCGGCCGGGCCACCGACACCGCCGTCGCCGCCGCGTACCCGCTGATGAAGGGCATGCCGGCCGGGCCGGTGTGGCACGCCGCGAAGATCGTCGAGTGCGGTGGCCAGTGCACGACCAATCCGCGTGCCGGGGGAGTGCTGGCCACCATCGACGCCGGCGGCTTCACCATCGAGCCGCTCGACCCGGCCGCCGCCTGCACGCCGACCTCGGTCGCGGCCCACATGCTGTACGAGACGGTCAACCCGTTCACCATGCGCGAACCAGCCGGGACCATCGAGGTGGCCGACGCCGTCTACACGGCCCTCGACGCCCGCCGGGTCCGGGTCACCGGCTCCCGTTTCGAACTCGCCGACCAGCACACCATCAAGCTGGAGGGCGCCCGGATCACCGGCTACCAGACCATGTCGTTCACGGCCATCCGCGACCCGCACATCCTCGGCCAGATCGACACCTGGGCCGCGCTGCTCCGCAAGATGATCACCGAGTGGGTGTCGAACACGCTGGCCCTCGGCCCGGACGACTACGCCTTCGACATCCGCCTCTACGGCTACGACGCGATCCTGGAGAGACTCGACCCGTCACCCGTACCGCCCCGCGAGGTGGGCGTGATGCTGCTGGTCCAGGCGCCCACCCAGGAGACCGCCACGGCCGTCGCCAAGGTCGCCAACCCGCTGATGCTGCACCTGCCCACCCCCGACATGGACTACCTGCCGAGCCTGGCGTTCGCCACGTCACCGGCCGAGACCGAACGCGGGGCCGCCTACGAGTTCGTCCTGAACCACGTGGTCGAGGTCGACACCCCGGCCAGCCTGTTCCGTATCCACCTTCCGTCGGAGGAGGCCCGATGATCCCGATCGCCGCACGAGTGGTCGCCGACCTGGCACACGAGGTCCGCTCCAAGAACGCCGGCCCGTTCTGGGTGACCCTGGAGATCTTCGCCCGCGACGCCTCCGGCTACGCCGTCGTGGCCGACCCGGACTTCCTGAACGAGTCGGTGGTCGCCACCCTCTACGCGATCCCCGATCCGCGGACGATCCAGTTGTTCCGCATCCCGGAGCTCAACGTCGTCAAGATTTCGTTCCCGCGCCCGGTCGTGCAGGGCAGCCTGCTCGACCGGGATGTCCACGCCGGCCAGCACCACGTACCGCTGGCTCTCATGCCGTTGCCTCATCCCCGCTGATCAGGGGCAGCGGATCGAAGGAGTGCTCCCGCCACAGCTCGCGGGAGCGCTCCTCGGGGTACCGGACGACAGCTGACGGGTCGTCGAAGACCTGCGTCAGACGTCGCGCCACGTCATAGGCCGGCCAACCCGGATCCCCCTCGGCCGCGAATCGTGTCCAGGCATCCCGCATCTCCGCCGACAGGGCAACGGCGGCGGCCGGCGGCGGGTCACCGAGCAGCATCGCCGTCTGACCGAGAGTCAGATTCCCGAAAACGAGGGGTACGTCCAAGCCGTGACACGCGCCGAGGACGCCACCCAACCCCGGGGCGGGCCACGCGAGCTCATAGAGGAACGCGCGCCCACCACCCGCGACCTGGGCCTCGGCCAGATGAAGTGACGGCATCCGGAACAGCCAGTCCGAGCGGACCAGCTCGTACAACTGATCCGGTCCCACATCCGGGTCTTCGTTCCCTTTCGGGGCGAAGATCTTCCGGGTCTCCTCAGCCTGGGCGGCCGTCACCTGACCGAGCATCCCGGTCATGAACGTGAACAGGCGCTGCTCGTCACGGGTGTGCCCGGCCAGCAGCTCGACACCGGCCCCGGCACCCTCGCACAGGGCCCGCCATGGCGTGACCGGCAGCACGTCACCGTCGACCACCGGCGCGAACAGGATCGAGCCGTGCGCGGCCCGTCCCCACCGAGCACCACGGGCGGCGATCCCCTCGGACACCGCGTCACCGGCCGCCGTCAGCAGCGCTGGGTCCACCTCGCCGAGATCCGCCACGGTGGCCCGCAGCCCCAGCTCGCCGGCGATCGTGGCGCCGATGTCCCCGGCCAGTTCAGCGGAGAGGAACGGACCCGGCACACTCTGCGCGACCGCCCGCCGGAACAGCCCTTTCGCCCGCGGCATGGCCAGCAGGGCGGCCACCGAGCCACCACCTGCCGACTCGCCGAAGACGGTGACCCGCCCCGGATCACCACCGAACGCGGCGATGTTGTCCCGAACCCATTCCAGCGCCGCGACCTGGTCGAGAAGGCCCCGGTTGGCCGGTGCGCCCCCGATCGCGGCGAACCCCTCCACCCCGAGCCGGAAGTCGAAGGTGACGAGAACGACCCGGCCGTCCCGGGCGAGCCGCCCACCGTCGTACTCCGGCCGGTCAGCCGACCCGAACACGTATCCGCCGCCGTAGATCCACACCATCACCGGCAGCCCCGCGCCGAGCTCGGGCGACCAGACGTTGATCGTCAGCCAGTCCTCTCCGGCGCTGCCTGGCCGGCCGGACAACCCGCCCTGCGGCGCGGCCGGCCCGAAGGTCAGGGCGTCATGGACACCCGTCCACCCCGGGGCCGGCCGCGGCGCCGCGAACCGCAGAGCCCCCACCGGCGGCTCGGCGTAGGGGATCCCGCGGAACACCGCGAGACCGTCCTCCCAGCCACCTCGAAGGCGCCCACCGGCGATCCGGACCTCAGGAGCGGCAATCCCCGTCATGACCCGGCATCATCTGGCCCGCCGGCGCTCCCGCGCCAACGGTCTACTTCGCGGCGCTGGGTGCCGGGCTGACCTGCACGGCGTCGTCCGGGCCGACACATTCCTCGTACGCCTCCTTGTAGCCCTTGTCCGCGGCGACCTCGCCGGTGACCACCTTGAAGTTGGTGTCCTCCCGCGCGAACCCGGCCGGCGCACCGGTGGCCGCGTCGACCGGCCAGAGTTTCGTGCCGTCGGCGCAGTCGATCACCCCGATGAACTGAACCGCACCGTCCTTGTTGGTGCACCCGGTCTCCGCGTTGAACCCGACCACCGGCTTGTCCGGAACGAACACGTCGCTACAGGCGCGCGGGGCCCCCGGCGACACGGTGATCGCCTCCGGAGCCGCGGGCGCGGCGGTCTCGGCCGGCGCCGGGCTGGAGCACCCGGCAAGCGAGGCCAGAGCGACAGCACCCAAGACGTGACGAACCCTCATCCATCCACTCCCTCTACACGTGGGGCAAATGGGGCGAACGCTATTGCTCGTCAATCCGGGCGCGTCGGACATTCAGTCCGCAGCCGGTCCTTCCGGGTTAAACCGTTCCCCGGCGGGCCACCAGCCATCCGTCCACAGGGTCCACCCGAACGTCAGCCCTCGTCGGCGATGCCCCGCCCGACAGTCGGCCGGCCACCCTCGGGAAGCGCGACGACGAACTCCCAGAGGTCGTGCCGGACCAGCGCCACGCCCGCCCGCGCACCGCCGTCCAGCGCCGCGGCGACCGTGTCACGCCCGTCGACGAGCCGATCGAGCCCGGCATACGATTTCGCCAGGTCAGCGCCCGGCCTGTTGATCCAGAGCCGGACATCGGCCCCGAGCCGCAGCGCTTCGAGCAACTCGTCCCGCAGATATCCACGCGCCGCACCCGACACCAGCTCATGGAGCCGCTCCTGAGCGGACGGGATGGTGGGCGCCTCCGCGGCGAGCCGCCGACAGGCCGAACAGACCTGCTCCGCGCCGGCCTGCTCCGCGCCGGCCTGCTCCGCGCCGGCCTGCTCCGCGCCGGCCTGCTCCGCGCCGGGCGAGAAGAGCGTCCGAAAGATGTCGACCCGCCGCTCATCGATGCCACAGAGCGTCCCGGCATCATCAAACGCATGCTCGACGGCGGGCCCCCGGATCTCCATCGCAAGCGCAAACCGGGCAGCCTGCCGGGCCGCCGCGAACGACCAGCCCCGCCCGTCCTCGCCCATCACACCGAGAGCGTAGGCCCGCCCCGCACATCCACCACCGCCCGCGCTCACCGTCATCCGCATCGGCCCACGTGGTGTTGGTCACGGAAGGTGCGTTTTCGGCCTCCGGCGTGACTGGCCTCCGGCGCGACATCGATTGAAAGGCCGGGACCCGTGCGCGTATCCGGGAAGTCGGCACTTTGAGAGAGAGTGTGGGGCTCGGCCCGCCGGAACCCGGGCCGTCGATCTTCCGGCGGCGGCCCGAGGCGCTGGCCTCAACCGGTGACAAGGACATGGCCTCACGAACCGGCTGGGACCCGAGGCCCGACAGGCAAGGCACGCAAGATCATCCGGGCGGGTGAATGACGAAGGCCCAGACCAGCGAAACCACCGCTGACCTGGGCCTTCATGTCGGAGCGGGCGACGAGAATCGAACTCGCGTAATCAGTTTGGAAGATCGCCACCGGCTGTCATGATCCGCCCGGATTGCCTGCTCAGGGGCCCCGTCCGACTACCCGATCATGACCGCTGGAGACCGTCAATGGCACGGTGAGATGGCACGCTGCTGGCACGGCCCATGGTCCCGGACCACTGCCCCTCGCCCCGCCTAGGGTGGCCACGCGAGCCAGTGGCAAGCCGCGAAGCGGCGCGGCAGCAACTTCACCGCGCCCCGTCACGGACCTTTGCCGCGGGGCAGCCTGGTGTACGTCCGGACA
This sequence comes from Actinoplanes sp. NPDC026670, assembly GCF_040638175.1. Taxonomy (NCBI): domain Bacteria; kingdom Bacillati; phylum Actinomycetota; class Actinomycetes; order Micromonosporales; family Micromonosporaceae; genus Actinoplanes; species Actinoplanes sp. NPDC026670. The sequence continues at coordinate 24,640 of NZ_JBEZXU010000061.1, read as the reverse complement.
TCGCGGTGCCTGGATACCCGTTGCCGGCCTGCCCGGAAGTAGATGTGGACTACGCTTCGGCCGGTGTGGGACTCATGGCACCGCGGGTAGCACATCCTCATGTGGCCAGACCTCCGCAAGGACCTTGGCCAGACCCGGATCAGAACTGGATGCGCAATATGGCGTCTGCTCGGGGTCGCGTACCTCCAGTTCGACCGGAGCAGACAGCAACCCCCAGAGCGGAAGTGCGTTCGCGAGCCAGCCTCGAAGCCGTAGGTCCTGGTACTCCGGTTCCGACCACACCGCGGAAGCACGCTTGAGGTCAGCCGGATCGACAGCGACCCAGACTCCGAACGTGGCGCTGAAGTCACCAGTCAGCTTCACCGGGAGAAGTGCCCGCACGAAGGCGCCAACCTCGGGGATCTGCATCATCACCGAGACATCCGGGTCTGCATGACTCAGCCAGGCACCTCGTGCCCGGTGCTGTCGGCGGGAATCGAGCACTGGGTCAGGCAGACGGAACCGGGCGTGCCGATCATGAGTGTCTCTCGGCTGCCCACAGCAATGACAAAGGTCAGTGGACTGTTGCGTCCGCTCCACGGGTTCGCCGTCAACGTGGTTATGGCGGCCACGGAACCGGTCAAGGAATTTGCCCACGACGCCTCTTCCACCTCGTGCGGGAGCACAAGGTATCAGCCGACGCGTTCCGGCGGCCCCGACCGCTGTCAAGGATTGGCCGGCGTGCCGGCCGATGCCGGCCGGAGGCCGCCAGCAGGCCGAGTGCGCCGGCCGCGCCGCGCTTGCGCGGCGCCTTGATCCAGAAGAGATCAATTCGGCAGTACTTGTGCACCAACCTGTGATTCCCGGCGAATCCACGCCATGAATCAGGGACAAATCATCGAGGACCGACGTCGCAGGTAACTATGAGCGGTCAGGATGGTGCGCACCCAAGCCCTGTGCTGAATTTGCCCTACACTGCTGGCCTTAGGAGTCACGGAGGCTTAGCCTGTACTTCGTGGTCAAATCGGTATCAATGTATGAGGTGTTTATCGCCTCCCCTGGAGGACTCGCCGACGAACGGGCTGCCGTTCGGGACGAGGTGGAGAACTTCAATCGCCACTTTATGAACGAAATCGAGGCGGCCTTTTCTGCACGCGGATGGGAGGATGTTCCAGGTGGTGTAGGTAGGCCTCAAGAGATCATTAATGATCTTGTAAGAAGGTCTGATTATATGATTCTGATCCTTGGAAGCCGGTGGGGTACTGAGCCCGCTTCTGACGGTCGATTTTCATCGGGGACCGAGGAAGAATTTAACCTAGCGAAGTCGTTGATTCCCGACCAAGATCAGCCGATGCAGGACATCCTGGTTTTGTTCAAGGGGGTTCCTGAGGCGCAATTAAGAGATCCGGGAGAACAGTTAAGCAAGGTTCTTAGCTTCAAGAAGGAACTTGAGGACTCTAGATTCCTTATGTATAAGACCTTCGACGACATTGAAGCCCTGAAAAACGAAGTGCGTTCCAAAATGCATGGGTGGGCGAGGGAGCGACGGAGCGGGGTGCAGGCATCTCGCCGTAGTTTAGCGAGTAGGCAGGTTCGGGATACGAGCGATGTGATCGAGAGTAATCCGCAGACTGCCTCATTTCTTGCTAATGCTGAGTCCTATGAAGCTAAAGGGCTAATGACTCAGGCTGAGGCAGCCTACGCAAAGGCTATCGCAGATGATGACGTAGCTAGCCTGGAGAAGTATGCGAGGTTCCTGCGACGAACAGGGCGCCTAGCCAGGTCGCTAGAGATAAATCGACGTATTCTTGACCAACTGGCTAGCGCTGATGATACGGACGCAACCATTGATAAGCGGGTTCGGATTTTGGTCGGCATTGGCATTACCCAGCGGAAGATGGGCGATCTCCGAGGATCAAAGGCGACTCTTCACGAAGCAATTCAGACGGCGGATACAGGTGGCGTCGATGCGCAAGATGTTCTTGGATATGCGCTGGACAATCTAGGTATTACGGCGGACCGGTCTGGCGATCCTGTTGTGGCGGTGAACTCTTTTCGCCGCGCCTTCTCGATTCGACAGGGCTCCGGAGACGGAGCTGGCCAGGCTCGTTCCTTGACAAACTTGGCAAGAATTCATAAGAAGTCAGGGAATTTGGATTCCGCGCTCGAAGAGTGCAATGAGGCCATTGTGATCCTTGAGTCGCTGCAGGATAAACCTGCGCTTGCTGCGGCCTACGCCGCAAAAGGGGAGATCCTTGAAGCAAATGAGGAGTACTCGGGCGCAGAGAAGTTTTACAGCAAGGCGCTTCGCCTTAACGAGCAGCTCGGTGTACCTGACAATATTGCAATGAGTCAAACTCAAGTCGCCCGCATGATGATTGAACATGGCCAGCTAGATCAAGCGCAGATGTACGCCGAGAGTTCCCTGGAGGAGAATGAGCGGAACTCGAACAGGGAGGGGATTGCCTCTTCCAAGCACCTACTTGGTCGTGTCATGGGAGCGATCGGCAACGATAGGGAAGCTTTCGCACTTTTGGAGGAGTCTGCAGACCTATTCGCTTCAATGAAGAATCCAAATGGCGAGGCCTGGGCTCGATATCACTTGGCAGTCGTGCAGCGCAAGATGGGACTAAACACTGAGTCGGACATCTCTATCGCCCGAGCGCGAGCTCTTTCTCAGGTGGTCGGTAACGCCCAGCTGAAAGCGCAGACCTCCGAATTCTGAATTGGGTTCCAAGAGTGTTACAGCAAGGCTCCAGAGGAGTTGACCTGCATCACTCGCAAGCTAGGCCACAGGAGGCAGGTCAGCCTGCCCCCTGTGAGGGTGCCGCATCCGGTATCAATCGCGGCTGAGTATTTTCCAAATTCTGGATAAAGGCTTGCCTGTGGAACATGGCCATGGACGTAGTAGGTGTTCGGCTCCAAGATGTGTCGAGGGGGCTTATGGGTGACAATCAGACCTTTCGAAACGTAGAATTTCGGGAGATTCCTTAAAAATTCAAGGTGGGTGCCAGGGACGGCTCGTCGTAGTCGTTCGATTAGGTCGCCCTCCGGTGTCTCTAGATAAGAATTGATGGTTCCGGCCCCACCGATTCGTAGGAACCGCATTATGTTCCCGGTTTCTAAGAGGTTGAGGAACTCTTCTTCATGGTTCCCTGCTAGGCAGTGGACCGATTTGCTGTTGGCGGATAATTCGATTAGCCGCTGTAGAACTTGGGCGCTTTTTCTGCCTCTATTTATATAGTCGCCCAGAAAGACCAAATCTGTCCATTGGCCTTCGATCGCGGCGAGAATCCCGTCCAGCGCCTCGATGTTGCCATGTATGTCGCCGATGACGGCGATCTCCCTATTCAAAGTAGGACCTTCGGGAGATCTGAGTAGTCCAGACTTTCGCCATCCTCGGAGGCCGCACGGATCGCGAGGGCGGCCATGCTGCGGTCAGTGTCCCATTTATGAGTTGCAAGCGCTGCAAGTGTCTGGAACGGGATCGGAGGGGGTTCTCCCACGGTTTCCTTCAGCCGATCTCTGAGCTCGGCCATAAGGGCGAGCGATGGGGGACCTGTAACATCCGGATCAGACGCAAGTAAGGTCTCCAACTCCGGCTTTTCGAATCTTTTCGCGAGTTCCCTGACCGAGAAGCACGGGCGGCCTAGCTCGAGAGCCTGAGCGTAAATGGCCGTTCTGAGTAAGTAACGCCCGAGCCGGACTAGTCCGGGATAGTACTCGTGTGCCTCGGCCTCTGAGACGCCAAGGATTTGACTGTATCGGCGAACCCGCCGAAGAAGGTCGGCCGGAATAGCCGGCTGAAGGTTAGAAACAATATTCGAGAGTTGGCTGCTCGGGTCGAATATGGCTCGGCCGTCGCGTTTCAAATGCGTGCCAAATAAGGTTCCAGTTGCACTTTCTAGCTGCTGATGCGTGTAGGAGCTTATCGAAACGCGCCCGAATTTCTTGGTGGGGAAGTCTCGCTGGCATAGCCGAAGTATGTCGAAGTCGGAGCTGTCGACGAAATCGCCGCGGGCGCGACTTCCGTAGAGCATCAATGCTAGGGTGTCCTCTGGGAGAGACTGTATGATGCTCGTGATTTCCTCCCTGTGAAGCCCTATCTGCTCAAGTGATTCGTTGATGGTGGTCGCGGTGCTGTAATCACTCACGAATTCTGTCCTTTAAAGGTATGGTCGGATAGAGTCTCACATTACGTGGATGCCCTTCTGTGCTGCTGGCGCGGCGTCGATGCGCGTAAGCCTCACTGGTGACTCAGGAGTAAGTAGTAGTACCAGAGTCTTCGGGTAGTCAACGATTCTGGCTGCTTCCTCCGCCGCGATATGGCGAAGCTGTTGCGTGGTCTCTTCATCGCCATCGACGCCGATTATGATCACAGGTAGGAAGTCAGTGCCAAATAGCTGTGTAGCCTTTCCTGTGGCGGCAAGCGACCACCCCACCATGTCCTGCACCAAGGCTCGGATTTTGGCGGGATTGGGCGAGGTTACTAGGCGTGCTTCGAGCAGGATATTGGGAAGATCATCCACCTTTGAAACGAGCACAGCATCCGCAATGGTTCCTGGCCCCAGCTTTACGTCTCCCACCGACTGCATTGTCGAGCCAAAGTGTTTGGAGACGCGTTCGACAACGCTATTTTCGAACGAAATCATGCGCTCTCTGCGGTCCGGCACATGATCGCGGCCCTCTTCCTCCGCGACGCTGTTTTTGTCAGCCTGCTTCTCCTCTGCTATTTCTTCTTGCTCGGCTTTGTGTTCGGCGACATCTTCCTCGGTGGCAACTTGGGCTTGCACTAGCGCAAGTGTTTCTTGTTGTGCCTTGGCGCCCTCAGCCTTGATTTTCTCGATTTCTGCTTCTTCGCGCGTTTCTATCCGGCGCTGCTGCTTTCGCCAGGCACGACCACCTACGATTACTAGGATTGCGCCGACAGACAAGAGAGATAAGCTAACCCATGGCCATGCTGAGATTAGGAATGCGAGCTGCCCTTGTTGCGACCGAACAGCTGCCGCAGCCTCTGGGGTTGCTTTTTTTAGCTGTTCATCCGTGAGTAGGAGTGAGGACTGGCTCCGGAGGAGAAAAATCGGCAGCGCGAGTCCGGCAGCCGACACCAGGCCACCGATGCTGACAAGAAACTTATGAAAGTCCGTGTACTGCAGGCCAGGAAGCACAGTCGGACATCGTACTCGAACGTATCCATGCAAGCGGATCTTGGTGACGGCACAGGCTGATGGCGGTTCGAGCACTCGGTCGCTGAGAGCTGCACTATACGCTCTGTGCCTCGTGTGGTATTGGTAAGGTCACGCCGGTTCGATGCCGTGCTCGGCATAAGAGGCTTCGTTGCGAGATCTTGCTCTAACTGCCGTTTGAATTCGGCGCGAGAGCCGAGCAGGAAGATGCTGGCCCAGGTCGCTGATGGTCACAAAGCGCCACTGATCTAGTTCATCGGAATCAAGAGTGATTTCACGCTGGACCTCTTCTAACATGATCCCTCCGTCAAAGACGAATAGGATCTTGTCTCCCTCGGCCTCGGCGGGTGCCCAGTCAACAACTAGATGGCGTCTGATTTCGGTTGTGATTCCTAGTTCCTCCCGGACTTCTCTTATGCAGGCAGCTCTTGGAGATTCGCCCGGCTCGACGTAACCACCGGGAATATCCCATCCGTCCTTATACGACGGTTTGACCAGTAGGACGCGTCCGTCATCGTCGAAAAAGAGAGCGCCAGCGGCGACGCGGGGAGTGGCCATAGGGGGAATCTCGGATGCGTTCACATCGAGCAGCGTAGGGCCAGTGGATCAGTCGAGCACGTGGAGACGGCGTGCCAGGCCGACGAGCTCGGCTGACGGCTTGCCGCGCTGCTGCCTGATCCAGGTGAGTACGAGCTGGCGGCCGAGGTAGTGATGACGCACTTGTTCGGGTGCCATCTGTTCGGCGTCGAGTAGAACGGACAGCGCTTCGTCCTGGCGGTTCCATGCTCCGTATGCCCGCGACACCTCCAGGGCGTGACGGACACGGCGCTCCATCGGCAAGCCGGCGGTGTCGAGGCTCGGCCCGAGGTCGATCGCGACCTGGACGTTTCCGAGTTCGCCGGCGGTGGCGACTCGGTGGATGGCGACATTGGTCGGCCCGAAGGCCGTCCACAGGTAGTTGGCGTCCTTGCCGAGTCGTACCGAGGCCTCGTCGGCGGCCGTGAGGAAGGTTCGAGCCGTACCGGCGTCGTTTGCCCTGGCGGCGGCTACCGATCCGCCGAGCAGCAGCGTCCCGTAGACGGACAGCAGCTCCGGCCCGGCGTCAGTGAGGTGCTGGTCCATGTAGTCAGCGGCGTCGGTGGTCAGTCGGACGGCGTCCTGGTATCGCCCGGTCGACAGGAGAGCATGGCTGACAGACCGGAACAGCGACCCGGTGATGGCCGGGTCGCCGACGGGCCGCACGACGGACAGCCCGCGGTCGGCCGCGATCCAGGCGAGATCGGTCTCGCCGAGCTTCGTGAGCTGGGTGGCTGCCAGTTGGTAGGTCAGGCCCAGAAGTCCACGGGCTTCCTCCTGGGCGCGGCCGTTGAGTGAATCGGCGGCGGCCTGTGCCCGACCGAGGAGTCCAGGCAGCTGCCCCGTGACGTACCCGAATCGGGATGCCTGGTAAGCGGTCCACAACCTGGCCGTCTCCTGCCGGAGTTCGTCCAGGTCCGGCGCCGTCGAATCGGCGCCGGGAATGCCGAGCGAGGTGATGGCTCGGTACTCCATGAGCGCCGCCCGTAGAGTCGGCACAGTCTCCATGCCGCTCTCGGTGCTCCACTCGACGAGCGACGGCTCCGCGAGCAGGTCGCCGAGTGAGACGTCCAGGACATCGGCGAGGGACTTGATGACCGACAGCCGGTCCAGCTCGATCCGGTTGTTCTCGATCTTGCCGAGCCAGTCCGCGGTCCGGCCGATGAGTCCGGCGAGGACTTCCTGCGACAGGCCGCGACGGCGGCGGTACCAGGCGACTCGCTCGCCGATCGTCAGATTCATGTTCATGCCACGCATGCGTTGACCTTCCCCGATGCGAGATCGGCGACCCCGGAATGATTTTCCGGGTTCTCGGGAGGTTTTGGCCACAGCCTGTCTCCATGACCGTTTCCGACACTTCCGTCTCGACCTCCGCCTGCCGTTCGTGCGCCGGCGTGGGCTGGAAGTACACGACCCACCGGACCGCTCTGCGGGTTGTGGCGCAGTCGTGTCAGGAGGCGCGTGTTCCTGCTCGCCGGTCCTGCATGGACTGCGGTGGGCGTGGCACGTCGGTGGCGACGGCCTCGTAAGCCGGCACCGGGGCGGGTGCCGGCGACCACGCATGCCCGCCCGCCTCGGTGCCCTTCCAACCCCTGCTGGGAGGACCTGTGACTCCGCGCCCGGGTGACGTCCTGATCGTCGACAAGTACGCCTCGGTGCAGTTCGCCGACGGGCGCGGCCTGGTCTTCCGGGTGATTTCAGTAAGCCGACAACCGACCTACGTCGGGTGGACGTGGCTGACCGGCTACGTCCTGGACGAAGCCGGAAACGCCATAGAGCGCCGGGAGATCTTCGTACGCGCGGACGGTCTTCGCTGCGTCCGGCCCGGCGGCCCGAGAACGGGGAACAGCCGATGACCGTCTTTCTGACCGCTGCCATCCAGGAGCAACTCGACTACGCCCAGGAGCAGCTCGACCGGCACACCGCGCCGAGCGCTGACAACCAGTGCGCCGTCTGCGGTGAGGAGGACCCGTGCAGCCTTCGCCGGGTTGCGTTGCGGGTGTTCGGCCGCTACGGCTGCCTGCCTCGCCGCTGGCCTGGCGCCTCGCGTCCGGAACGGGTCGGCACCCCGAAGGTCTGGTCCGGCTGGTTGAAGAGCGCGACGAGTGTCGCGAGCCCGACCGACTGAGCCGTCTTGTTCAGTCGTCCTTACAGGGCTTATGGTCCTGTCAAAACATGTTGTGACCTATTGAGCCTGGTGGGTGGATCCCAATGGCGTACGAGATTCCGACGCCGAAGTACCTGCGTGTGCTGAACACGCTGCGCGGCCGCATTGAGGACGGGACCTATGCTCCCGGCGCCGGCTTGCCGTCCGAGAGCCAACTGTGCTCCGAGTTCGACGTGTCCCGCCCGACGGTGCTGAAGGCGCTGGGCATCCTCAAGCAGGACGGCTGGATCGAATCCCAGCAGGGCAAGGGGAGCTTCGTACGTGGGCGCCCGCCATCCGAGCGCAGCTCACCGCAGTACGCGCGCGACGCGATCGACCTGGACGAGTCAGCCGAGACGGAGATCCTGCACGTCGGCCCGGTCCTAGCGGCACCCTGGGTCTCGGCTGCGCTCGGCATTCCGGAAGGAACGCCGGTCTACGAGCGGCGCCGGCGGACGGTCTCACCGTCAGGCCCGATTGACCTGATCTCGACGTTCGTTCCGGTAGACATCGCGGTCGGCACTGACGTGATCCGCCCCGAGCCGATTACCGGCAGCATCCTGGCGCACATCCGGGCGAAGAAGAGCCTGCGGGCCGACTACGCGACGGAGCGCTTGACCGCGCGCTTGACGGACGATGCAGAGGCGGCAGCTTTGGACGTGCCAGCCGGTGAAGCAGTGATCAGCGTGGTCATCACTGCCCATCAATCCTCGGGTGCGCCGATTCTGACCTCACGGATCGTGATGCCCGGCAGTCGCCACGAGATTGAGGATTCATACCCTCTGCCTTGACCGGGCATGACCTCCAATATGCCCGAAATAAAGTTTTCTTTCTTGGGAGATCGTTGGCGCACGACTATACGACTTTCCAGTCCCTCCATTCGGAGGCGGTCAGTAGTGCCGAGAAGCCACCCCGGTATGCAGAGACGTGTATTCCTTGAAGTGTCTCGTCAATTACTTCTTGAGTTGGATGGTCTCCGTAAGTAACCACCAAACAGTTTATGGCGTGAGTCGCCGACTCGGATGCATGACGGAGAACTTGATTCACGCATTGGTCGCCAAATCCATATCCGCCGATCAGCCATCGAGAAGACCGCTTCAGCCGCTCTGTGAACATCTGGTAAGCCATACTGAATGGGTACTCCAGTACTCGCATTGACTTTTGGCTTTGATTCGTTAATACAACAACAGGCCGCCAGTCTGTTTTTTGCTCGATGCAGTCAGCCCAAAATCCCGGGTCATACCTTAGGGAAGGCATTCCAAATTTGACGTACTCGGTGCCTCGGCGTAGCCAGCTAAGAGAGCCATGAAGGGCGAGCACTGCGCATGCCTGCGAGTCGATGAATGGCGAGGTGCGTAAACGGAAGCCTTTAGCAGTGTGGCCAGCGGTTAGCTCAAACTCAACGGGCTCCAATCCGTCTGCTAGGTCCTTCTTTAGGCTGAAGTGACTTAATGCGCCGGATATAAGTAGGTTGTCGTAATTTAGTGTAGCGAGGCAGCAGCCATCTCCAGCGGCTTCCGCAAGCGCCCTAAAAAATTTATCCGCGACATCGTTCCCCTTGCCGTGGGAGCGCTCGTCCACGAGTTTCAGGACGTGAGAAACGCCGACTTGATAAAATTTGTCCGCGAATTCCGTTGACATCCTTAAAGCTTGAACAAGTGGATCGCCGGAGGCGGCGCCTGTGCCGTTGTAGGCGGCGGCAAGCGACTCCAGTGCCGAGACGGCCCCGGCCGCAACGTCGACCGGCCCTAGCAGTTGTTCGAAATCGTCGCCATCCGCAGTTCCTGCAGTTATCTTGTCGGCAAGGTTATGCAATGCCCTTCTGACGTCATCGCCACCCGGCGAGTTCTCCAGAAGCGGCAACAGAGATTTAGTCAACTCCGGGCATGACATGCCTGGGTTGTATGCAATTGAAAGCCCATTGCCGATTAATGCAGTGACTGGACCGTCGATCATTGCGATACTTCCCTTCGCCTGTGATGTTGAGTCATCCAATCTTATAGGTGATGGCCCTTTCTTGATGAGCTTTCGCTCGAACCGCTTTCCTTTAGTCGCACCGAGGTGAGGTCGGCCCTCGCTGGTAGGGAAGTGGGCGCGTTGGCATGGCAAGATCTGGCCTATCCGGGGGCTCGGTGGGTCCCCTGGCAGTAGGTGCGGGTGGCCATGCTTGCTATTGCGGTGGACCGCGGAGGCCGGATTGTCCTAAGGTTCGCCGATGAAGAATGGCACCAGGAGCCTTCCATGAGCGACTCGACATGGCGGGACCTTCGTTCCCTCCGTCATGATCCGCCGGGGTTCGCCAACAGCCGGGGTTCGCGACGTGCCACGTTCCAGGCTGCTCTCGAACAGTGCGAGCAGTTCATCAAGGCTGGCGCCAGCGCCGACTACGCCACCCGGCCGCTGCAATTGTTCTACGCGATGTCACAGGGAACCCGCGCAGTTGTAGCGGCATCGCCCCGAATCGGTCAAAACTGGCGAGTTCAGGGGCATGGACTCAGTGCGGTGACCGATAAGTCGACATTGCCTGAGGTGGCGTTGTTCGCCAACGGCGACGGGCTCTTCCAAGCGCTGGCTACGGTGCTCGATTTCCCACCGCTGGTTGACAAGGAGCAGGTTCAGCTCGGAGCCCTATGGCCGCTGATCCCGGAGTCGATCGAGGCTCCGCTCAATGCGGACGAAACACTTTCCGCGATCATGTTATGGCCGGGCGAGTGGCCCCAGCACCACGCTCTTTACACAGCCGAATTGGGCTGGATCCGCAACGCGGTCCCGAGACTGTACGGCCAGGACAAGCAGGCGGTGGCAAAGCACTTCGCGCAGTATCCGGCCCTGCGCGGTTTGTCCTGGACGGTCGGCCAGAAGGTGGCCTGGAACATCAACGGCTTCGCCACCAGCCTCGATGTCCAGTTCGAGCTGGTCGACGGCGAACGCCCGTCGGTGATCAAGCCTGGCTCCCGGCTTGGCGCCCGTTACTGCGGCCAGGTTTCCGCGGAGGTATTCATCACCCCCGCCGTCGGAACCATGCCAGGACCGCTGCATCCGATTTTGGCGTGGTGGTCGACCCTGCTGGCTTTATCGTCGCTGGCTCGCTACGAACCTGCGAACTGGGCCAAGATGATTGACGTCAACTCTTCGCCTTACGCGACAGCGGTAGAACACTTGCTCGACGACGCCATTGTGCGGATCCCCAGGATGCTGCTAAGCATGCTCACTCACATCGAGGACCCCGGTTAGCTTGGAGATCCGCTTCGCCTTCTGAACATGACGTCGGCGGCTGATCGACGTACCAGAACACGATGGTCGGGTTGCCGCTCTGGGTTACTGATTGATCTTGTAGACGCCGCGGTGCGCGAGCAAGCCTTCCGGCGGCCTTCGTCCGGCCAGTGTCTAGTGACTCCTAGTAGTGCCCAGCGGTGGGGTGGGTGCCGTGAGCGGAGGGATGGCCGGCGTCGGCGGGAGGCTGTCGAAAAGCGAACTCGTCTCCGAGGCCTGTGCTGCCGCAATTGATCGTAGCGCTATCTGAAGATCGGACATGCGCGCTTGCTCATGCTTACATGCTGGCCTAGCTTGTAAGCATAAGCGGATGTCAGGATGACGTCCGTGCGATCAGGAGGTCAGGTTCGGATGGTTCCGCTGACGTTGAAAGTGCCTGTGCCGTTTGACTACGTCTTTCCGGCGGGTGTGCTCTGCCTCGGGGTAGAGGCCGCGGTCGACTTCGAGCGCCGTAGCGATCCCGACAACCAGGTCCGCGACAAGGAGACCAGCGAACGCGTCTGGGTGGTCCGAGTCCTTGACCTCGACCCGGCCGCGGGCAAGTTCGGGCGTACCACCGAGGTCAAGGTCAAGATCTGCGCGCCGCATCAGCCGGTCCCGCCAGCCTCGGCCGTGCCTGGCTACCCGCCGGCCATCGAGTTCGACGGGCTCACGCTCACGCCGTACGTCGACTCCCAGCGCTGCAAGGGCGCCGGCACCTGCAAGTCCCGGATGGCGTACTCGCTGCGCGCGACCGCCATCCGTCCCGTCGTCGTCGGCGCTGCCGCTTGACGGCTTCTCGCTGGATGCGCGGGCGGGCCGTTTCCCCGCCAAGAGTCCCGGCCCGTCCCGCGCGGCGACCCCTCAACCCTTCACTGCGAAGGAGGGCCTGGTGCCCACCGTAGTTCAGGCTGCCCGGCGGCGGCCGTCATGACCGACCTGACCACCGTCTCCACCGAGCTTTCCGCCCTGCTGGGCAGCATGCCGAACCTGTCGACCCCGGCTGTTGAGCGGGCCGACTGGTTCGACCGCAAGGCCGACCTGTTGGACCGGGTCGCCGTCACCGTGCCGGAAGCGGCCGAGCTGGCGACCCTGGCCCGGGACCGGGCTGCGCGCATCCGTGGCGGAGGTGCGGCATGAACGCCCGTCGCTCCGAGGACCGTCGTGGCCGGGTTCAGGTCCAGGTCACTCTGCTGCTTAACCAAGTCACGGGACGTCCCGGGTTGGGCGTCGTCGAGGCGTACCTCTGCCCCTGGTGTGTCTCCTGGGTCGCCCCTCGCAGTTTCGACCGGCGGCACATGGCGTGCCGGTCGTGCGTGCGGTCGCTGGGCCGTCCGACCCGGATCGGTCGGGGGTGGCGCGGATGCCGCTGATCAACGTGATCCCGGGGGAGAAGATCCCCACCGCTCCGCTGAACACCCGCCTGCCGGTGTGGCGGATCCCGGGCTGGCTGCTCCTCTTCGTGTGGTTGGCCCGGGGCGCGTTCCGCACGGTCGTCCTGGCGGCCCGCTACTGGTGGATCACCGGCCCGGTCGTTGCGTCCTGGTGGCTCGCCGAGACGTACGGCTGGCCGGTGCTCCTGGGCGTCGTCCTCGGCCTCGTCGCCGTCGGCATCACCTGGTGGCGCCTGCACCCGGCGTCCTGGCTGCGATTCGGCTGGTACCCGGCGGTCGCCCAGGTCCGACGCCTGTGGATCTACCGCCGTGGCTGGACTCCGGCCATGACCGCGTGCGGCCTGGTCGGAGTCCATGGCGGCGACCGCTGGGTGCCTCGCCTGCTCGGCGTCCGCTCGAACCGCTGGGGCGACCGGGTGACGGTTCGCCTGCTGCCCGGCCAGCACCCCGACGACTGGGCGAAGGCCGCGCCGCGTCTTGCGTACACCTTCCAGCTTCGGGAGGCCCGCGCCTTCACCACCAACCGCCCGGACCGCGTGGTCCTGCACTTCGCCCGCCGCGATCCGCTGACCAGCACGGTGCGGCCCTTCCCGGTCCCGGCTTCGCCGGACCTTTCCAACCTCAACCTGGGCGTACGCGAAGACGGCACCGCCTACCACCTGAGGCTGACCGGCTCGCACGTGCTGATCGCCGGTGCCACGAACTCCGGCAAGGGTTCGGTGATCTGGTCGGTGCTGCGCTCGCTGGCCGGTGGCATCGCCTCGGGCCTGGTCGAGGTGTGGGCGTTCGACCCGAAGGGCGGCATGGAGCTGGCGGCGGGCGTCCCGCTGTTCACCCGCTTCGCCTACGAGGACCCGGACAGCATGGCCGGCGTCCTGGAGGAGGCCGTCAAGCGGATGCGCCAGCGGGCGAACCGCCTCCGCGGCGTCACTCGCCAGCACACCCCGACGGTCGACGAGCCGCTGATCGTGGTGGTCGTCGACGAGCTGGCGGCGCTGACCGCATACCTGACCGACCGGAAGGTCCGCGACCGCATCCGCGAGTCCCTGGGCCTGCTGCTGTCCCAGGGCCGCGCGGTCGGCGTCCACGTGATCGCCGCATTGCAGGACCCGCGCAAGGATGTCCTGCCGTTCCGCGACCTCTTCCCGACCCGGATCGCGCTGCGGATGACCGAACCGGAGCAGGCCGACATGGTCCTCGGCGATGGCGCGCGGGACAGGGGAGCGGTGTGCGACCTGATCCCGGAGACGTCACCCGGCGTTGGTTACGTCGTCCTCGACGGCGTCCGCGAACCGGTCCGGGTCCGCTTCTCCTACCTCGATGACAACGACGTCACCGAGCTGGCCACCACCTACGCCCGCGGCGGTGACCGATGAAGCGCATCGAGGGCGCGCTCCTCGTCGCCATCCTGCTCACGGTCGGCGGCTTCGCCGGCGCCGCGTCGTTCACCCACGTCAAGGACTGGACGATGGCCAACTCCCCGGCGGGTACGGGGGAGTGGTTCGGCTGGGCGAACGCGGTGATCTCCGAGCTGATCCCGATGGCGGCGCTGCTGGTGATCCGGCAGCGCCGCCGGACCGGCGGCTCGGTGGGCTACCCGATGTTCCTGCTCGTCTGCGCCGCGGGCCTGTCCCTCTCCGCACAACTCGCCGTCGCCAAGCCCGGCCCGTCGGGCTGGCTGCTCTCCGCCGTCCCGGCCCTGGCCTTCCTCGGCCTGTCCAAGCTCGTCCTGGCCGGCGCGCCGACCACCGCGGCGGCACCATCAGCTCCGGCCGTCCCGGCGACATCGATCACCCCGGCCACGCCGTCCACGCTGGCGGCCCCGGCCGCATCGGCTACGTCGGCCGTGTCAGCGAGCCCAGCGACGCCGACCGCTCCGGCGGTGCCGACCAGCCCAGCGATGCCGATCGCCCCGGCTCCGCTGGCCGAGCAATCCGCGCTGGCCAGGGAGACGCCGCTCCAAGAGACACCGGTCCTGGGACCGCCCGACCAGAAAGCCAGCGAGGTGCCGACTCGGCCTCGCCCGGTCCTGGTGCCCGTTCCGGCGACCGCGTTCCCGACTCGACCCCGTGAGGCCGCACTGTGACCGACCCAGCTCCAAAGCCCACGCTGACCCTCGTCGAGCCCCGTCCCGGTTCTCGGGCGGCCCGGATGCGCCAGCCTCTCGCCCGTGAGGCCCTGACCCTGCTCGCCGAGCGGAACGGCGTCTGCGTACGCCCGCTCCCGCTCCGCCGCACCGACACCGTGACCGGCCTGACCGAGGTCGTCGAGATCCCGTGCGGCGCCCGGCTGGCCGCCAAGTGCAAGCCCTGCGCCGAACGCAACCGCCGTCTCCGCATCCAGCAGATCCGCGAGGGCTGGCACCTCGAAGACGAGCCAGCAATCCGCCCCGACCGTCCGGGAGAGGACGCCCTCGACCTGGTGAAGACCCGTGCTCACCTGGAGTTCGACCGGGCCGCGGTGCACTACCAGCCGATGACCCCGGACGAGCGCGTCGAGCAACTGGCCGAACTGGACGCCCGCATCGCTGGGGTCGATGAGGTCCTGGCCGAGACAGACCTACGTGGTCACCTGACTCCGAAGGAACGCGACGACCGCCCGCGCCGCGCCCGCTCGACCAAGCGCCGACACGACTCCCCGGACCTGCCGCGACTGCCCGTCGACCCGCGTACGGTCGGCCGCTCCTTCCAGGGCAAGGCGGGCCAGACCTACCGCCCGTCGATGCTGGTCACGCTGACCCTCGACTCGCACGGACAGGTCCACTCCCACATGCGGCGCGGCGCCTACGTGGTGCCGTGCGCCTGCGGGGAGCGCCACCACCCGCACGACCCGAAGCTCGGCACGCCCGTCGACCCGGCCGCCTACGACTACCGGCGGGCGGCCCTCGACGCGATCCACTTCGCTCGGGTGCTCGACCGCTGGTGGCAGAACCTGCGCCGGGCCGCGGGCTGGAACGTCCAGTACGCCGGGGCCATTGAGCTCCAGCGCCGCCTCGCCCCGCACGCGCACTTCGCCGTGCGGGGCACCCTGCCCCGACGCCTGGTCAACCAGGTGGCGGCGGCGACGTACCACCAGGTGTGGTGGCCCCCGTTCGATGAGTTCGTCTACACCGTTGATCGCCCGCCGATCTGGAGTGCCGACCTGGGCGGCTACGTCGACCCGTCGACCGGCGAGACCCTGCCGACGTGGGGCGAAGCGCTGGACGCCTTGGAGGACCCGGACGCGCGCCCCGCGTACGTCGCAAGGTTGGGCCGTGTCGACGCCCGCGGCATCGCCCAAGGCTCGAAGGACGCCGAGCGCTCAATCCGCTACGTCACGAAGTACGTCACCAAGGACCTGACCGAGCACGCGCCGGCGAACTCGGCCACCCAGAAGGCGCACGCCGACCGCCTGCACGCCGAGCTGGCCGTCCTGCCCTGCTCGCCCACATGCGCGAACTGGCTGCTCTACGGCGTCCAGCCGGACCGTGCCAAGGCGGGCCTTGTCCCCGGCCGCTGCACCGGCAAGGTCCACCAGCGGGCCACCCTCGGCTTCACCGGTCGCCGCGTCCTGGTCTCTCGGCAGTGGTCCGGCAAGACGCTGGCCGACCACCGCGCCGACAACCGGGCGTGGATCCGCGCGGCCCTGGGCGGCGACACCGAGCAGGAGACGAGCCCGGACGAGAAAGACCGGTACCGCTTCGAGCTGGCCCGCCCGGAAGACCCGGACGTCCTCCCGCTGGAACACCGGATCTTGCGGGCCGTCTCCGAGCGAATCCGCTGGCGAGCCCAGATCAGAACTCTTTCGGCAACTGTCCCAACCCAGCAAGCCGCCTGATCCCGAAATGAGGAGGACCCGAATGGATGACGAGCTGTTGACCGCTGATGAGGTCGCCGCTCGCCTTCGTGCCACACCGAGATTCGTGCGCCGTCTCGTCTCCGAGCGTCGTATCGAGTTCGTGAAGATCGGCCGCCTGGTCCGTTTCGACCCGGCCGCGGTCGTCCACTACATCGACTCCCACCGCGTCGCCCCGACCGATCGGGCGGCCATCCGCGCCTACGTACGGGGAGCCCACTGATGGCCAACCAGAAGCGCCACCGCCGTTTCGGCAACATCCGCAAGCTGCCCTCGGGCCGCTACCAGGCGCGCTACCTCGGCCCCGACGGGATCACCCGCAACGCCGACCACACTTTCGAGACCGAGAAGCTGGCGGCCCAGTGGCTGACCCTCATCGAGTCGGAGATCATCCGCGGCGAGTGGCAGGCACCGGAAGCCGGCGAGGTGCACCTCTCCGGGTACGGCAAGGAGTGGATCGCCCACCGCAAGCTCCAACCCCGCACCCGCGAGAACTACGAGGACCTGTTCCGCCTGCACATCGAGCCGATCCTCGGCCACCTGTCGCTTGGCGCCATCAAGCCGCAGACGATCCGCTCGTGGCGGGGCAAGCTGCTGGCCAGCGGCACCACCGAACCACAGGCGGTGAAGTCGTATTCGCTGCTCCGGGCGATCCTCAACACCGCGGTCCGTGAAGACGAGATCTTGAAGCAGAACCCGTGTCGGATCCCTGGTTACGACCGGTATCACACCCCTGAGCGGCCGGTCGCCACCGTCGCCCAGGTCCTCGCGCTCGCCGAGCACATGCCGCCCCGATACGTGGCGTTGATCACGGTCGCTGCGTTCTCCGGCTCCGGTGGGGCGAGTTGGCCGCGCTGCGGCGGTGCGACGTCGATGTGGCGGTCGGGACCGTACGCGTACCCAGGAAGTTGGCGGCTTTGAAGTCGGGTCTGGAGTTCGGCCCGCCGAAATCGGCGGCCGGAATCCGGGTCGTCGCTCTTCCGGCAGTTGCCCGCAATGCGCTGATCAGCCACTTGGGGAAGTTCACCGGCGCGTACCCGGACGCGCTGGTCTTCACCGGCGACAAGGACATGCCCTTGCGAACCGGCAACTTCCGGCGGGCGGTGAGGTGGGCGAAGTCGCTGGCGGACGCGGGGATGCCAGCGGGATTCCACTTCCATGACCTCCGGCACACCGGCAACAACATCGCGGCGGCGAGCGGCGCCAGCACGCGGGAGCTGATGCACCGAATGGGTCACGCGAGCATGAGGGCGGCTTTGATCTACCAGCACGCGACCAGCGAGCGGGACCGCGAGATCGCCGACACGATGGACAAGCGGATCACCAAGGGCCGGAAGGCCGACAAGCCGGCGAAGGAAGCCGGCGGCAAGCGCGCGAAGCGCAGCAAGCCGACAGAAGGCGGCACCAAGTCCGGCAAGCGCAGGCGGGACGCGAGCCCGGACGCCTAATGGCACGCTAATGGCACGCAAGATCATCCGGGCGGGTGAATGACGAAGGCCCAGACCAGCGAAACCGCCGCTGACCTGGGCCTTCATGTTGGAGCGGGCGACGAGAATCGAACTCGCGTAATCAGTTTGGAAGACTGAGGCTCTACCATTGAGCTACGCCCGCGTGACCCCCGAAAACCTCGGGGCTCCTGCACAGCTTACTGAATCATCTACCGTCCGCGCGAACCGGATTCCCCAGCAGGTGACTCCAGCGCACACGCAGGCGAGCGGACCGCATACACTGGCCGACGCCACGGGGTGTGGCGCAGCTTGGTAGCGCACTCGCTTTGGGAGCGAGGGGCCGTGGGTTCAAATCCCGCCACCCCGACTGACACCAACATCCGCAGCAACAAGGAGTACGCCTGTGAAGAGCACCGTCGAGACTCTGAGCCCGACTCGGGTGAAGCTCGCCATCGAGGTGCCGTTCGAGGAGCTCAAGCCGAGCCTGCAGAAGGCGTACCGGGAGATCGGCGCGCAGGTCCAGGTGCCGGGCTTCCGCAAGGGCAAGGTTCCGGCGGCGGTGATCGACCAGCGCGTCGGCCGTGGCGCCGTTCTGAACGAGGCTGTTCAGGAGGCGATCCCGCAGCAGATCCTCGCCGCGGTCCAGGAGCACGACGTGAAGACCCTCGGCCGTCCCGAGGTCGAGATCACCGAGTTCGCCGACAACGCGCCGCTGAAGTTCACGGCCGAGGTCGACGTCCGCCCGGAGATCGTCGTTCCGGACCTCGCCGGGATCAGCGTCGAGGTTCCGGCTGTCGAGATCGGCGACAGCGAGATCGACGAGCAGATCAACGGCCTGCGTGAGCGCTTCGCGACGCTGAAGACCGTCGAGCGTGCCGCCGCGGAGGGTGACTACGTTCAGCTCGACCTGAACGCCACCGTCGACGGTGAGGACGTTCCGGGCGGCTCGGCCACCAACATCTCCCACGAGGTCGGCAGCAAGCAGCTGCTCCCGGGCCTCGACGAGGTGCTCGTCGGCCTGTCCGCCGACGAGGAGGCCACCTTCACCACCCAGCTCGTGGGCGGCGACTTCGCCGGCCGGGACGCCGAGGTGAAGGTCGTGGTGAAGAGCGTCAAGGACAAGCAGCTCCCCGAGATCGACGACGACTTCGCCCAGCTGGCGAGCGAGTTCGACACCCTCGCCGAGCTCCGCGAGGACCTGCAGACCCGGATCACCAAGGTGAAGAAGGTCGAGCAGATCTACGCGGCCCGTGACGAGGCTCTCAAGCAGCTCGTCGAGGCGGCTCAGATCCCCGCCCCGGAGGGTGTCGTCAAGGACGAGGTCGAGGGCCGCAAGCAGGCCATGACCGACCAGCTGGAGCGGATCGGCGCGACCCTGGCCGACTACCTCGCCTCCGAGGAGAAGACCGAGGAGCAGATCGACCAGGAGCTGACCGAGGCCGCCGAGGAGGGCGTCCGGATCCAGCTGCTGCTCGACACCATCGCCGACGCCGAGGACGTTCAGGTCACCGACGACGAGTTCGGCCACGAGATCGTGCACCGGGCGCAGCGCGCCCAGATGCAGCCTCAGCAGTACTACGACCAGCTGGTGCGCTCGGGCGCCGCGGCCGCCGTCTTCGGCGACGTGCGCCGGGGCAAGGCGCTGGCCTCGGTCATGGAGCAGGTCACGATGAAGGACTCCGAGGGCAACACGCTGTCGCTGGACGACCTGCGCGACGGCGACGACCACGCGGGTCACAACCACTGATCTGAGTCGCTTCAACCCGGCCACCGCGCACCGGTCACGGTGCGCGGTGGCCGGTGTCTTTTCCGGGGGTACGGCCACCCGATGCGCTGTCAGCGAACACCTGCCCGAGCGGGAAGCTGATGCGCATCCGACCAGTTAGGTTGGTCGTACGACGGACAACCTGCCGGCCGGACCCTCGGCCGACACAGCAAGCTGTGAAGGGCTGCCATGACCGATCTCCACATCCCCACCGGGCCCGTGTCGCGGCGCGGCGGCGGTGACACCCTGAGTGGCAACCTCGACGACTCGGTCTTCAACCGTCTGCTGCGGGAGCGAATCATCTTCCTCGGCAGCGAGGTGACCGACGCGAGCGCCAACCGCATCTGCGCGCAGCTGCTGCTGCTCTCCGCCGAGGATCCGGAGGCCGACATCCACCTCTGGATCAACTCGCCGGGCGGCTCTGTCTACTCGGGTATGGCCATCTACGACACGATGCAGTTCATCGACAACGACGTGCAGACCGTCGCGATGGGAATGGCTGCCTCGATGGGGCAGTTCCTGCTCTGCGCCGGGACCGCGGGTAAGCGTTTCGCCCTGCCGCACGCGCGCATCATGATGCACCAGCCGTCCGGCGGCATGGGTGGCACCGCCGCCGACATCGCCATCCAGGCGGAGCAGATGCTCTACACCAAGCGGATGTTCCAGGAGCGGATCGCGTTTCACACGGGTCAGACTCAGGAGCAGATCGCGGCCGACTTCGACCGGGACCGCTGGTTCACGGCCGACGAGGCGAAGGACTATGGCTTCATCGACAAGGTGATCACCGGGGCCACGCAGGTCCCGGACGGTGCCGGAACGCTGAACTGAGGAGCTGAACCATGACCGACCTTTCCATGCCTCCCGGGTTCGCTCCGGTGCACAACCGCTACGTGCTGCCCTCGTTCTCCGAGCGCACCTCGTGGGGCATCAAGGAGTCCAACCCGTACAACAAGATGTTCGAGGACCGGATCATCTTCCTCGGCGTGCAGGTGGACGACGCGTCGGCCAACGACGTGATGGCCCAGCTGCTGACGCTGGAGAGCACCGACCCGGACCGCGACATCCTGATGTACATCAACTCGCCCGGTGGCTCGTTCACCGCGATGACCGCGATCTACGACACCATGCAGTATGTGCGGCCCGACATCAGCACGGTCTGCCTCGGCCAGGCGGCCAGCGCGGCCGCGGTGCTGCTCGCCGGCGGCACCCCGGGCAAGCGGATGGCGCTGCCGCACTCGCGGATCATCATCCACCAGCCGGCCACCGAGGGTGGGTATGGCCAGGGGTCGGACATCGAGATCCAGGCGCGCGAGATCATGCGGATGCGGACCCAGCTCGAGGAGCTGATTTCGCACCACTCTTCGAAGCCTGTCGAGCAGGTCCGCAAGGACATCGACCGCGACAAGATCATGACGGCCGACGAGGCCAAGGAGTACGGGCTGGTCGACGTCGTTCTGGCGACTCGTAAGAAGAGCCTCCAGACCGCAAGCGTCTGACCCTGGGTGTGCGGTGTCAGGGGCCGGCCGGCTGGCGCTAGACTGGCCGACCCCTGACACGCCCGTTTTGGGGGGTCGGAGAACAGCCCCTTTGCGGGTAACGTCGAGACTGCAGCCTCAGGTAGGCGGGTCGGCGGACGATAGATGGCAACGAGGCAATCAGTCCTCGTAGAAGGTCCGGTCGACGGCCGGCCAATGAACGCAGGGAGAACGTAGGTGGCACGGATCGGCGACGGTGGCGACCTACTCAAGTGCTCCTTCTGTGGGAAGTCGCAGAAGCAGGTCAAGAAACTCATCGCGGGCCCCGGGGTCTACATCTGCGACGAGTGCATCGACCTCTGCAACGAGATCATCGAAGAGGAGCTGGCTGAGACCGGCGAGGTGAAGTGGGAAGAGCTTCCCAAGCCGATGGAGATCTGCCAGTTCCTGGACAACTACGTCGTTGGCCAGGAACAGGCGAAGAGAGCACTCTCCGTCGCGGTCTACAACCACTACAAGCGGATCCAGGCCGAGTCGAACGGCGCTCCCGGCGGGGGCAGCGATGTCGAGGTGGCCAAGTCCAACATCATGCTGATCGGCCCGACCGGCTGCGGTAAGACGCACCTGGCGCAGACGCTGGCCCGCATGCTCAACGTTCCGTTCGCCATCGCGGACGCGACCGCGCTCACCGAGGCCGGCTACGTCGGCGAGGACGTCGAGAACATCCTGCTCAAGCTCATCCAGGCCGCCGACTACGACGTCAAGCGGGCCGAGCAGGGCATCATCTACATCGACGAGGTCGACAAGATCGCCCGCAAGAGCGAAAACCCGTCGATCACCCGGGACGTCTCCGGCGAGGGCGTCCAACAGGCCCTTCTCAAGATCCTTGAGGGTACGGTCGCGAACGTCCCGCCGCAGGGCGGACGCAAGCACCCGCACCAGGAGTTCATCCAGATCGACACGACGAACGTGCTGTTCATCGTGGGCGGCGCATTCGCCGGACTGGACCGGATCATCGAGCAGCGGGTCGGGCAGAGCGGGGTGGGCTTCGGCGCGCGCCTCCGGTCGATCTCCGAGCGGAACACCGACGACATCTTCGGCAAGGTCATGCCGGAGGACATGCTCAAGTTCGGTCTGATCCCCGAGTTCATCGGCCGCCTCCCGGTGATCACCACGGTCCGTAACCTCGACCGTGACGCGCTCATCAAGATCCTGACCGAGCCGCGGAACGCCTACGTGAAGCAGTACCAGCGTCTCTTCGAGCTCGACGGCGTGGAGCTGGAGTTCGACGAGGGCGCGCTGGAGGCCATCGCCGACCAGGCCATGCTCCGGGGCACCGGCGCCCGTGGCCTCCGGGCGATCATGGAGGAGGTGCTTCAGAACGTGATGTTCGAGGTGCCCAGCAACCCTGATGCCGCCCGTGTCGTGATCACCCGCGAGGTCGTCGTGGAAAACGTGATCCCGACGATCGTCCCGCGCGAGTTCGTCGGCCGCCGTCGCCGTCCGGACCGCGAGGAGAAGTCGGCCTGACCGGCTCCCTGGTTCGTCACGCTGCCGTCGCCCTCACCGGGCGACGGCAGCGTCGTTTCCAGCGCAGGCACGACAGGCGGGGCCCGCCCGGCGCTCGGCCGCGGCTCGCATCGCGTGGGCCGGCCGGCTGCCGGGATCCCGCCTCCGGCTGTGCGGTCACCGGATCGGACCAGCTGGCTCTCGCCGCTGTCCTCGGCACGCCTTTGACAGCGGTCAGAGCCAGCCGGAGGTCGTGCGCGTCGTCACGGATGGGGACTTGTGGCCGTACGCTCGATCCATGCGTGTCGCCGTCTGCCAGCTGAACTCACGGGAAGACCGTGCCCACAACCTCACCGTTGCTCGTGCGTTGCTCGAACGCGCCGCCGCCGGCGGCGCGGAGTTCGCGGTCCTGCCGGAGTACGTCGACTTTCTCGGCCGCTCCGCCGACGCCCCGAAACCGGAGCCGATCGACGGCGAGTTCGCCGGCTTCTTCGCGACTGCGGCCCGCGAACTCGGTCTCTGGGTGCACGCCGGTTCCTTCCACGAGACCGGTCCGGACGCCGACCGCACCTACAACACCACCCTGGTCTTCTCGCCCGAGGGCGAAAGAGCGGCGATCTACCGCAAGATCCATCTGTACGACGTGGAGATCGCGGGCCGGGTCTCCTACCAGGAGTCGCGAACCGTGGCACCCGGTGAGAGCACAGTCGTCGCCGAGATCGGTGGCGTGCCCACCGGCCTGAGCATCTGCTACGACCTGCGGTTCCCCGAGCTGTACCGGCGGCTCGCGATCGCCGGCGCCCGGATCCTCGTGGTGCCTGCGGCGTTCATGCTGCACACCGGTCGCGACCACTGGGAGGTGCTGCTGCGGGCGCGGGCGATCGAGAACCAGTGCTACGTCCTCGCAGCCGGGCAGATCGGGGATCACGAGCCGGGCCGCACCTGCTTCGGCCGCAGCATGATCGTCGACCCGTGGGGAACAGTGATCGCCCAGGCACCCGACACCGCCGGGGTCACCTTCGCCGACCTGGATCTGGATCGCCTGGAGACGATCCGCACCGAGGTCCCGAGCCTCGCCAACCGCAGGCTCGGCGCCTAACTTCCTCCCGGTCAGGGCCGCTTCGCGCAACGGAGCGACAGTGACTAACCCAGCACGTCCATGTCGCGGATCTTGTGGAGTTCCGCCCAGGTGAGCCCGATCTTGTGGAGTTCCGCGAGACAGGTGGGCCCGAACTCCACAAGATCGCCGAGTAGGGGGCGGGTGGAGGTGGGGGTGAGCGCTGGAAGACGTCTGGATCTCAGGTGTATCCGGCGTCACAAACTGCCGACGAGATAGCTGATCGCTGTCAGGGCGACCACCGCCACGCCCGCCAGAAGCAGGGCGCCGCCCATCCGAGTGGGGCCGCGCATCAGCAGTCTCCGGGCCGACACCACGACCGTGACCAGCACAAGTAGCCCGATCGCCCACTGCCAGAGCGGGACGAGCAGGCCCAGGACCGCATCGGCCGCCAGAGTGGGAGAAGTGGCCATACCACCACTCTGTCATGGGTTGCCGTCGTCGTGGGTGGCGTCGGCGTGCTCCACAAGCACGATCGTCGATTTGCAGTAGGCGGCATGGGTGTCGTAACTTTCTCTCTGCCCGCGGGAAACCGGCACGGAGCGCCACGAAAGTGACAATCCGGAAGGTGCCACGGGGGCCGTCGAGTGCGAGTTATGCTCAACCTCGACACCGGGTGGTGCGACAAAAAGATCCAAGAAATTGGATTTGCGGTTGCGAAGCCGGCCGGGTAGAGTGGCTAAGCCAGCAGGGAGCCGGGCGGTTAGATCGCGAAGCGATCGTAGGCCGGTCTGCCAGGCCACTTCCCGCATCGCGGGGAAACACTTGGGCGTTGCCAGCGGGGTAATCTCCGTGCGGCGAAAACGGCCGGGTACATTTGAGCGGTTGCCTCAAGAGCGGGTCCGGATAGGGCTCGGATCTTGATGTGCGGTTGTTCTTTGAGAACTCAACAGGGTGCTTGATAAGCCAGTGCCAATTATGGCAATACCCCGGCCTATCTCTTTCAGGGATGGGTGGGA
>NZ_JBEZXU010000060.1:0-70419 GCF_040638175.1 Actinoplanes sp. NPDC026670 | reverse complement strand
CGCGTCCACCGCGGCCGCCGCGGTCTCCGCCGCCGCCCGCTGCGCCGCCTCCTTGGCCAGCTGTGCCGCCTGCACCGCCCGTTCGGATTCGGCGCGGGCGATCTCGGTCTGTGCCGCCGCCTCGGTCTGCGCCTGCCGCGCCAGTTCGGCGAGCTGTGCCACGGTGGCGATCTCCGCGTCCCGGGCCCGGGCGACGTGCTGGCCCTGGGCGAGGAAGTCGGCGACGTCCTGCGCGGTGCCGGCCAGTGCGAGCTGGCCCAGCCGTACCGTCTCCGGCCCGCCGACGGCGATCAGCCGGGTGACCGCGATCCGGTCGTCGGCCTTCGCCGCGCTGTACTGGCCTTCCAGCAGGAACCGTGAGATCGCCGCGTCACCGCCGGCCAGGGCGGTCTGACCGGCCGCGCGGGTGGACGGGCCGCCGGCGGCGATGATCCGGGCGATCCGGACCCGCAGGTCGGTGCGCATCGGCTCGTTCTGGCCGCCGGCGAGGAACGCCGCCACGTCCGCGTCCGAACCGGACAGCACGGTCTGCCCGGCGGCCGTCATGGCCGGGCCGGACAGCGACATCAGGTTGGCCACCTTGACCCGGTTGTCGATCGCGGTGAGGCCGGGCAGTTCGGTCTCCAGGAACCGTCGTACGGCGGCGTCCGACTCCAGCAGGGCGGCCTGAGCCGCGCGGGCCACCACCGGCCCGCTGGTGCACATCAGGTTGATCGCCGCTGTCCGGTCGGCCACCACCGGGTCCACCGGCGCGGCCGTCGCCGGCAGCGCGGACCCGCCGACGGCGAGCCCGGCGGCCAGCAGAGCCACCAGTGAGAAACGCGCAGCGGACGACCGATATCTACGTCTGTCCATTCTTTCCCCCCGTTTGTTCACTCGTCGCGACCATAGGTTCGACAGGGCTGACGTGTCGACCCTGGTCGATGCCTCGCGCATATGAAGCACGAGAAGTCGGCCGAGCTGCAAAGCGGCCTCAACTACGAGTAGTTACGAGGGAAGGCTCCGAACAGCTGATTTACCGCGAAGGGCCGCAGCTTAGAGTGACTTTCCGCAGCAAGGCCCCCTCTAGGATTACGGAACGTACATGCGCTTGGTTTCCCGTGTGCTCGCCCGTGACGTCGCGGTCGCGACCGCCTGCCTGACCGCGGTCGTGGCTCCCGCCGCCTCCGCGTCGGCCGCCGTCCCGACCACCGAGCCGCCGGCCTACTCGCTGGTGTCCACCGGCAGTCCGGCCGCGCTGACCGCCGCCGACTGTGCGACGGACACCACCTGCGTGCCGGCCCCGGCGCCGCGCGGTGGAACCCTCGACGACCACGCGGCGCTCACCCAGGCGATCACCACCGCGGCCGGCCGCACCACCCCGGCCGTCGTCGCCGCCGACGGCACGGTCACCACGCCCGCCGGCACCGCCACCGTGCTGCTGACGGCCGGCACGTACCGGATCACCCGCGGGCTGAAGCTGCCGCCGAACGTGAACCTGCGCGGCGCCGGGATCGCGGCCACCACGATCCTGATGGACCCGACCGTCAACTGGCGCAACTTCGCCTACAGCTACCTGATCCTGCCGAACGGCGTCACCGAGGCGGGCAGCGCCAACCTGGTCGCCGACCTGACCGTCAACGGCAACTGCCGCACCGGCGCCGGCGCCTTCGACGACGCGACCGCGCCCGGACGTCCCGGGCAGGCGTGCGACTTCCGCGACACGCTCGGCGCGCACACCAACACCGGCGGCGGCATCTCGGCCGGCGACCGCTGGACCGTCCGGCAGGTCCGGTTCACCAACTTCGAATACTTCAAACTGTGGGTCAACGGCACCACCGGGGTACGGGTGCTCGACAACCGGTTCGACAACCGCGGCGGCGCCGAATCCGACGGTGAGGACAACATCGGTGGCGGCGGCCGCAACTCGGGCACCGTGATCGAGGGCAACCAGTTCGACGCGACCATCAACGGCAACGCGTTCGACTTCACCAACGCGCAGGACACGACCGTGCGTGGCAACGTCGTGCGGACCACGCCGGCGGTCGCCGCGGCCCGGGGTGTGGCCGAGTACGGCAACCTGTACTTCGAGGCGGTCTACGGCGGCACGGTCACCGGCAACCACCTGCAGGGTTCGCACATCGTGCTCAAGTCGAACTCCGACTACAGCCACTCCGGCGCCAACAAGGACGTCACCGAGCCGCGCGACCTGCTGGTCGCCGAGAACGTCATCCGCGACTCGGCCACCGTCGGTGTCGCCGTCGCCTACGACGACTACCTCGACGCCGACGGCACCGCCGGAACGCCCGGCGCCTGGTCCGAGACCAGCACGAGCACGACAGACCATGTGGTACGGCCAGGCGGCGCCAACATCATCCGGGACAACGTGATCGAGCGCCCACGGCAGTCGGGCATCCTGGTGTACGGCAGCACAGCCGCCAAGAGCAGCCCCGACACCATCACCGGCAACGTGGTCCGCAACGCCGGCTTCGGCGGTTCGACGGCCTACAACACCGGGGCGGGCTTCTTCGAAACCAGTGGCATCGGACTGTCGGTCGGCAGCCGTGACGTCATCCAGGGCAACACGATCACCGACGACCAGGCCGAACCGAGCACCTGGTACGGCGTACACCTCGGTGCTCGTAAGACCTCGTCGCGTCCCACCTACGTCTCCCTCGGCAGCAACCCGACCACGGGGGTCGTCGCCGCAGCGGTACGGACCGTCACCCTCGCGCCCGAGGCGCCGGCCGCCGTGACCGCCGACGGCACCACGCTGACCTGGCCGGAGTCGTACGCCACCACCAACCCGATCGCCGGTTACCGGGTGTACCGCAACGGGGTGCAGGTCGCGGACCTGCCGGTCGGCAGCGCCACCGTCCCCGCGAACCTGCTCGACGCCGACGCCGCCGGACTGGAGTCGGCCACCGCCGGAACCGCCGGCTGGACCGCCGGCGGATCGGGCACCAAGGTCTCCCGGTCCACCGCGGCCGGAGCCGTCGGCAGCTCCGCACTCCAGGTCACGGCTCTGAAGGACGGGCAGCTCAGCACATCGAGCAGCCCGGTCGCGGCGGTCGCCGGCGCCACGTACACCTCGGTCGGCAGTTTTGCGGCGGTCTCCACCGGACGCCAGGTGCGTGCCGGACTGGCCTTCACCGACGCCGCCGGCAAGGTGACCCGGCTCGGCAGCGCCAACGTCGCGACCGTCGACAGCGCCTCGGAGTGGATGACCAGTTCCTACTCGGCGGTGGCGCCGGCCGGCACGGTCAGCGTCCAGGCGTACCTCATGGTGGAGAAGACCGTGACCGGTGAATCGCACCTCATCGACCGGATCGGCCTGGTCACCGGGTCGGTGACCGAGCAGTGGGCGGCGGGTGGCACGCTCTCCGGCGCCTACCAGGTCGTCGCCTACCGGGCCGGAACGCCGGAGCTGTCGGCGGTCACCGAGATCCGCCTGCCCTGACCCTGTCTCTCCTCTTCTCTCCCCGGCCGGATTCATCCTGCCGGGGAGAGTTCAGTTGCGGCTCAACTCCGGCTCAGGATCAGGTGGCTCCTCGCGGGGCCGCAGCATGACGTCGAGGCCGAGCGCGTCGGCGTAGTCGTGGACGTTGCGGTACGTCGCCGCCCGCGTTCCGGCCTCCCACCAGCGCCTCCACCCTAACCATCGCCTGACTGGCGCTACTCGGTGAACCGGCCTCTCTGCCGGTAGTGAGCCCTTCCGTGCCAGTCGGAGCGAGGACCAGCGCTCACGTTGCGGCAATGTGCGATCCCGTCGCTGCCCTGACCGGGCTGAACGCACACGGTCGACGCAGTGCGTGCGTTCAGCCTCGCCGGGACGACGCCGCGGGCACACGTTGGGCGATCGTGTGCGCTGGCCGATGTTTCAGACCCCAATGCCGCGCGGTTGAAGCGTTCCGCGTTCTAACCCCGTCGACGGCAGCGATTTGCGTGGTGACCCCCGGCTCGAATCGGGCCGCAGATGTCCACACGGGCGGCAGTGCTCGGCAGTGTGGTGATGTGTGGTCTGATTCGAGCCGCAGGTGTCCACGCGGGCGGCAAGGCTCGGCAGCGTGGTGACTTGTGGCCCGATTTGAGCCGCAGGTGTCCACGTGGCTGCCGGGCTCGACGGCGTGGGACCTACGGCGATCGTGTGCGGTGGTTGACGTTCGGGCCGAGCCAGGATCACCGCGCGGACGCCGGGTCGATGGGGTGGCTGATCGGCTCACTCGGCTGGGTGACTTGTCGGTGCTGGTGGCTGACCTCGTTCAGGGGCGGGTGGGGCCGGCTGATGAGGTGGGTGCGCGGCGGGCGGTACGCCGGATCGGGTGTCTCGGTGCGGGGATTGCTTGGACTCGGGGCCTGTCGCTTGTACAGTTGGCGCATGACAATCGGTGTGCAGCAGGGAGCGATCAAACTGGACCTCGTCGGGGCGCACGAGATCCGGGTGTTGTTCGGGTCGATCAGCAGGCAGCGGGTCTACCAGATCACCAAACGCGCCGACTTTCCCCGGCCGGTGGCCGACCTCGCCCAGGGAAAGGTGTGGCTGGCCAGCGAGGCCACTGCCTGGCGAGACAGGCGCCGGAGCCCACATCAATAGGGCTGATCCGACGACGAGGACGCGACACGGGCCGTCCTCGCCGCCGGCCGGGTTCGTGACGCCGTCCCGCTCGGTCAGATCAGGATGATCTCCTCCTCCGCCGCTTCCTCCTTGTCCTCCGGCGGCAGCAACGGGGTCGACGCGCCGGTCAGGTACCGGATGACGACCTTGAGGATCCACTTCGCCAGTTTCGGCGTCTTGAATGTCGGCGGCAGCGCGGCCTGGAAGTTGTCGCGGCCGACGTCGCGGAGCAGGTCCGCCTCCAGCCGGTCCGCGGCCGCCTCCTTCCTGGCCCGGTTGATCACCTGGTCGGTCTCGAAGTCGACCAGTTCCTCGCCGTTCTGCAGCGCGGTGGGCACGTCCTCGGTGCGGAGCGCGACGATCAGCCGCTCGTACATGGCGCGGGGCAGCGGCCGGGCGTGGCCGTGCTGCCCGCGGGCGTAGATGCGCAGCAGGTGCAGGTCGTCCAGCCGTTTCTGGTAGCCCTTCGCCAGATCGTTCTTCTTGGTGTCCGGACTGTCCTCCAGCATCTCGATCAGCCGTTCCATCCGGCGCTGCCGGCGTTCCAGATCCTTCAGCGCGTTTCCGCTGCTGGACGACACACTGAGCGCCGCGTGGTGCGACTTCTGATTCTTCTTACGCTGCTCCGGGGAGATGTCCGGGCCGGGGCCGGGACCCGGTGTGTCGGCCGGCGGGGCAGCCGAGAAACCCACTCCGGCCCGCAGGTTGATCAGCTGATCGCCGGAGACGCGGCTGTCGAGTGTGCGGATCACCTCGCTGATGTGCCCGGCGTAGAGGGGGTGGGCGGCGACGAAGATCTCGTCGCCGCCGACCATCACCCGGATGCTCTGCTCGAAGGCGGGCAGCCGCCGGCCGCTGGTGAAGACGCCGCCGCCGAACGCCTGCACCGCGGCGAGGACCGCGCGCTGGTCGTCCGGCCGGGTCGCCGTGATGCGGGCGTGCACGTTCTTGAAGGCCTTCACCACCTCGTCGTACGTGTCCCGCTTGCGCAACATCGTGCGGTTGTTGGACACGAACGTCGCCCGCATCAGGTTCTCGCCGGTGAGCTGGTCGTCGACGATCCGTTTGTTGAGCAGCTCGTAGAAGAGCATCAGGTCGACACCGAGGTCACGAATGTCGAAGGTGACGAAGATCTGATGCCGGAAGTCCGACGAGTACGCGAAGAACGGGAACTCCGAGGTGGCGCCCTGCTGCGCGATCGGGGTGCGCTGCCGGACGTCGCTGGTCAGCACCGGGGTGAGCCGCCGCCAGTCCACCACCCGCTGCCCGGCCACGTCGTCGACCAGGTTTGACGCGGCGCGATGCAGGTTGAGCACCCGTCCGCGGTATTCGCTCAGCACGAACCCGCTGACGAAGTCGATCAGGTTCAGCACCACCAGCCAGGTTTCGAGCAGGTCCACCTGCACCCCGAAGGCCGCGGTCACGCCCTGCCGGAGCGTCGGCGCGACGAGCTTCTTCTTGCGGACGTCGCGGATCACGTCGGGGTTGCCGAAGAACAGCCGTTCGGCGAGCAGGAACGCGTCGGTCCACACCTTGTCGACCAGGACCCGGTCCAGTTTGACGTTCTGGCCGGGCCCGCCGGCGCCGAGGATGAACTTCTTGATCCCCGGCGCGACCGCGCTGACCCGCAGGTAGGTGTCTTCGTTGTAGGGCCGGCCCCGGTCGTCGCCGCCTTTCGGCGTCTTCGGCGCGGTTCCGGCCAGGTGCGCTTTGGCCATCCTGGTGCGCAGGCCCGCGACCTTCACCGCGTACCGGGCCAGGCCTGCGCTCTTGAGGGTCTCGGTGGTCAGCAGGAACGTGACGTCCAGCTGATCGCCCTGCACCGCGCGGGCCTGGGAGCCGATCAGGAAGTCGAACCGGTAGCCCTTCTTCGACAGGGTCCGTTTCAGCTTCTCGCATTCCTTCTTGTGTTTGTGGTCCGGGTCGGCGATCGCCTCGTCGAGGGTTTTCAGCAGCGCGTCGACGATCGCCTTGTCCAGCCGTTTCAGGTCGGCGGCCACCTCCTCCGGCTTCTTGCCGTCGGCCAGGAAGAAGCAGATCTTGTAGTCCTGGCCGACCGTCCGGTACGAGGGACCCGGGCCGGTGGTGGTGAAGATGGTGCGGATGGCCTCGTTGCGGCGGTCGATGAAGTCGTTGGTGTGGCTGTACTCCAGGACGTTGTCGTTGAGGTCCTTGATCCCGGTGTTGTCCCGGCCCTCGCCCGGGAACAGGATGGCGTAGAGGGTCAGGTCGTTCTGCCGTACCGGTCCGACACCCCCGACCGGCAGGATCTCGCCGACCGCCCGGAACAGGTGCAGGGTGCGCACCTGCCGGTGGATCGCGTCGACCAGCAGCCGGCGGACCACGTCCGGTGGCCGCGGGTCGGCCTTCTCCACGATCACCCGCATCTGCTGCGATTCCGCCCAGACCTTCGGCGGCTCCTTCTCGCCCCCGTTGTGATACCTCGGGTCGAGTTCGAAATCGCTGCTCGGCTCGCCGGCCATCAGCTGATCGGCAGCGAGTTGTCGAGCTTGACCAGGCTGGTGGGCAGCTTGACCTCCCAGGACTCACCGACCAGCTTGCCGCCCATCGAGTACGCGAGCCCGCTGTCGTTCCTGCCGGTGTAGGCGGTGGTGAGCCTGATGTTCTGCTCGTCGGTCACCGACTTGATGACGAACACGGTCCCGCCGATCGAGATGCGCCGGTTCACGTCGTCGCTGCTGAACGCGGTGCCGACGCCGGTGACCTCACTCTTGTCCTTGGTGACGGTGACCGTGCCGGGGCCGTCCACGTTGTTGTCGCCCTGCTGGCTCTTCAGCTCGTCGACGATCGACAGGTGCAGCACGTCGGCGGAGTCGCTGTCCGAGTTGACCAGGGCGCCGGCACCGGCCCACAGCTCACCGGTGCTCAGGTAGGTGAGGATCCGGTTCTCGAATCCGAGGCGCACCGGCACCTGGACCCGGGCCGCGCCGGCCCGCAGGAAGCGGGCGAACAGCGGATCGTCGTCGGACAGCTGGGAGACGACCGGCCACTCCTGCTTCCGGCCCCAGAAGTACGGATAGAAGATGTAGGTCATGTTGTTCCACTCGAAGCTCTGCTCGAACACCTGGATGTAGGCGCCCTCGGCCTTGGCCTCGTCGAGATCCATCTCCGGGTAGCCGAACGGGTCCTGGTTGCCGGTGACCGCGTCGAACAGGTCGAACTTCTGGCCGGTCAGCAGCTGGAGGCAGCCCTTCTTCAGCTCGGTCTGCTCGGTCTCCCGGTTGATCGCCGGGTTGGCGCCGGTGATCGCGGCGTCGTTACGTGCCTGGAGACGGGCCTCGGCGACCGCCTCGTCGAAACGGGACTTCAGGTTCGCGTACGCCGTCATGATCGAATTGAAGGTCTTGAGCTGCCATTCCTGGAGCTTCTCGGCCGACAGCTTGCAGAACACCACCGCCACCGCCTCCCAGTTGTGGAAGGCGAGCGTGTTGAGGGTGATGTCGACCGAGGAGGCCCGGTTGGCGCTCAGGTCGAACCCGGTCGGGTCCTGGCCCGGCTCGATGTAGGTGCGCTCCTCGCCGGCGACCTGCACGACGATCCGGTGGGTGCCCTTCTGGGTCTCGCCGAAGATGTTCACCGTGGCGGTCTGTGTCTGGTAGCCGTCCGGGATGGTCACCGCGAACACATCCGAGCTGATCTTCCGGTTCTCCTGGCCGTCGCCCTGCGAACTGTCCGGGAGGGTGTCCATCTTGTCCGGCGACTTCTTACCGGCCGTGGCCAGGACCAGCGCCGGCGGCGGGGACGACACGTCCTGGGCGCCGTACTTGGCCGCCCACATCTGGTACGAGTCGGGCCGGATGTCGGTCACCTGCAACGGCTGGAACGTGGTGCCGCCGGCCAGGCAGTAACCGGGCGGCTCCGGCTCGGTCTGGCTGACCCCGGTGACCGGGCGGCTGCCGGCCACGTGCCGCAGGAACGCGGCCGGCTCCGGCACCACGAACTCCAGCATCAGTCGCTTGCCGTAGTTCACCACCTGCGCCCGGTACACCTTGTCGACGAACCGGTAGACCCCGCTGATGTCGTTGTTGCCGTTGCGGTTCTCGAACGCGTGGACGTCGGTCTCCTCGACCACGTCGGTGGTGGTCGTGGTGCGGCGGGTCAGCGATCGGGTCTGCACCCGGTTGACCGCCTTGGTGGAGATCTCCCGGGCGAAACTCGCCGACGCGGTGTCCGACTGCTGGCGTGAGCTGCTGCTGGAGAAGTTGAAGTTCGAGGTGGCGTCGACCGACGGCCCGTAGGACGCGTGAATGGTCAGCCCGGCCTGGGTGCTCGCGTTCTCGTTGATCACGCTCTGCGACTCGGTCTGCAACTCGAACCGGTCGGTCGAGGAGAGATCCTGCTCCTTCTCCTGCGTCGTCTCGGTCTCGACCGTCTCGGTCTGCGTGGTGGTGTGACTGGTCCGGAACGTCCGTGACCGGGTCTCCCCGCGCAGCACGTTCTCGATGTGCGCGACCTCGCCCAGCTCGTACCGCAGCAGGTTCTGTTCGACCAGGTTCAGGTCGGCGATGCCGAGGACCTTCGCGTCGCCGTGACCGGTGGGCACGGTGACACCGTCGACGGGCAGCGCGGCCGGGGCGGGCGCGCACGGCCCCGGGGTCCGGCTGTCGGCCGGATCGGCCGCCACCGCCGTGTCCAGGCCGGACCGGGTCAGGAAGGTGTTGCCGATCCGGACGACCTGCCGGTCCGGGCCGGCGTCGGAATGCAACGACCGAGCCAGGCCCGACGCGCGGGTCTCCAGCAGGGCGACGGTCCGGGCCAGATCAAAACCGGTTTCCGGTACGCCGTTCGCCGTCAACACCGCACGGGTCGACTCGGTCAGTGTCCGCAGTGCGGCGTCGGGCAGCCCGAAACCGGTCCGGCTGCCGTTGAGCACCGACGTGCCGAACGCGTCCACCCCGGCCAGCAGCTCGTCGAGGGCCTGCCGGTGCGCTTCGAGGTTCGCCGACAGGGTGACCCGTCGCTGGGCGCGGGCCTGTGCCCGCGACGCCCGGCCGGTGGCGGCGGCCCGCAGCTCGCCGGTGCTCGTGGTGGCCGGCGGCAGCGGGAAGATGTCGCGGGGCAGGGCCAGCGGGGCGCTGTTGAACACGGTCCGCGACAGGCTCGACTTGGCGGCCAGCCGGCGGATCAGCCACAGCGCCCGGGCGGTCGTGGTCAGCAGCTCACGGGTCTTCGTCGGCACCGACGGCACGATGGTGGCGGCGACGATGCTGTCCGCGACCCGGCCGTGGAAGGCGATGAACGCGTCGGTCTTGATGTGGGCAGCCGGATCGGCCTTGTTGAAGGCGTTGCCGAACGCGGTCCCGGCGCCGGTGAAGAAGCTCTGGTCGGTCAGCGCGCGGACCGCGACCAGGAAGTCCAGGTACGGCTTGTCGATTTTCTTGGCCGAGTCGACGAACGTCGTCCCGTTGATCAGGGCGGTCGCCGTGCCGATCATGTCGGCGCGGTCGCCGTCACGGCGCAGCGAACGCAGGGTGTCGGCGAACGCCGTGGTGAACACGCCGAGGTCGACGCTGGCGCCGGCGTTCTGCTGAAGGATGTCGACGTCCTGCGGCGGACGGACGGTGACGAAACGGAAGACCTCAGCGGTCGCCATGTGTGCGGTACCTTTCGGTTACGACGGACTGGTTGTCCTTCCGACCCTGGTCGTCGCCGCTGAAATGGCGCTGACGTGGCGCTGAAACGGGGTCCCCGGATTCGACGGGGGTCGTATTGTCCGGCCCGTTCTTTCTGGCGAACGCCGATCATGAAATCACTTTCGGATTGCCTGATCTTCGTTTTAAAATGGCACGAACGGCCGACCTGATCGCCTGCTATCGTGCAACGCCATGGCGCCTCGTGCGAATCGAATGGCGGCGATCTTGGGGATCCTTTCCGGTGGATTCCTGGAATTGCAGCTGTTCGCGAATCAATTTCTCATCACCCTGGCCGGGGCTGCGGCGATCCTGGCCGGCGGGGTGGCTCTCCAGACCGAACTGATCGGCCCGTTGACCGGCCGGCGCCGGGTCGCCCCGCCACTGCCGGTCCGCCGTCCGTACCCGCAGCACGCGATGCCACCACCGCCCCGGCAGCACGGTCCACGCCCCGCGGCGGTCACCGCGGTCGCTCCGGTCGCTCCGGTGGCACCTGTCGCTCCGGTCGCCACCCTGATCCGTGAGGCCGCCTACCCCGCCCCGCCGCTCTTCGGCCAGCGGCCCTCCCGGGCCCACGCGCTGCCGTGGCTGCTGCCCCGACCCGTCGCCCAGTCCGGCGTCGCCGCCGACGAGGCCCGCCTCGCCGACCTCACCGTCCGGGCCGCATCCCTGCTCGGGCCGGGACACCGCTGCGAGGAACCGGCGGTCGCCCGGCAGGACGCGTACGCGCTGGGCCGGGACACCAGCGGCCGCTACCTGATCGCCGCCGTCGCCGACGGGCTGTCCAGCAGCCCGCGATCCGACCTCGGCGCCGCCATCGCCGCCGAGACCACCGTCGACCTGATCGGGCGGGCCCTCGCCGGCAAGGCCGACCCGTCCGCCCTCGACAGCGAACGCATCCTGCACGGGGTGGCCGCACGGATGACCGAGGAGGCCACCCGGCGCGGGCTCACCGCCCACGACCTGTGCGCCGTGCTGATCGCCGGAGTGTTCGACACCCACTCCGGTGCGGACGGGCGGGACTGCTGGTTCATGTGGATCGGCGACGTCTCGGGCTGGCAGCTGCACGGGGAACGATGGGAGGCGTTCGCGGGCGACCTCAAGAGCGACGACGGCGGGATCTCCTCGAACGCGGTCAACGCCTGCCTTCCGCTGCACCCGGGCCGGGCCGAGCACCGGCTCTACCGGTTTCCCGCCGGGGCGGTGATCGCCCTGGTCAGTGACGGGATCGGGGACGCCTGGACGATGATGTCCGAAGCCAACGCCTACTTCGCCAGGCAGTGGGCGGACCCGCCGGCGCTCGGCGCCTTCCTCAACGACGTCGGCTACGACGCCCGCGGCTTCCAGGACGACCGCACCGCGGTCACGGTCTGGACCGGGCGATGACCACAGCCGCCGGGTGGCAGCTGCCCGCCGCCGTCGACCTCGCCGCCCTCGGCCCGCTGGCCGCCTCGATCAGTCTCGGCGCGGGCCAGAGCACCGGAATCCACCCCGTCCCGGGGCACGACGGCTGGCTCGCCAAGCTCTACCACAAACCCGCCGACACCGACGCCGCCGCCTGCCTGGACTGGCTGATCGGGCTGCCCGCCTCGATGCCGCCCGCCGACCGGGCCCGGGTCGTCACGTCGACGTCCTGGCCGGTCGCGGCACTGCTCGACGGCGGCAAGACGATCGGCTGCGTGCTGCCGCAGGCGCCGGCCAGGTTCCGGGCGAACATGCCGCCGGACGGCGCCGAACGCTACCTGGAGATCGACTGGCTGGCCCGGCCCGACACGTCGTTCGTCAGGCGCGGGCTCACCCCGCCCACCTGGGAGCAGCGGCTGCGGGTCAGCCACGACGTCGTGTCGGTCGCGGTGCTGCTCGGGCGCTACGGGCTCGTCTACTCCGACTGGTCCTACTCCAACGCCTTCTACAGCCCCGCCGACCACAGCGCCTACGTGATCGACCTGGACGGCTGCGGACGGCACCGGATGAGCAACATCTTCCAACCCAACTGGGAGGACCCGCACACCCCGCGCAGCAGCCCGGCCGACGCCACCACCGACCGATACCGGGTCGCGCTGCTCGTCGCCCGGGTGCTCACCGGGGAACGCGCCACCGTCCACGCCCTGCACGCTCTCGGGGATCTGCCTCATCCGGCCCTCACCGAGATCCTGCGGGACAGTCTGCTGGCCGCCACCCCGGCCCAGCGGCCGGCCGCGGCCACGCTGCTCGCGGTGCTGGACGGGCGGCCGTACCTGCGGATGCCCG
Organism: Actinoplanes sp. NPDC026670; assembly: GCF_040638175.1. Classification (NCBI taxonomy): domain Bacteria; kingdom Bacillati; phylum Actinomycetota; class Actinomycetes; order Micromonosporales; family Micromonosporaceae; genus Actinoplanes; species Actinoplanes sp. NPDC026670. The sequence continues at coordinate 57,924 of NZ_JBEZXU010000060.1, read as the reverse complement.
TGGACCGGCTGCCGCTGCCGGCCCGCCCGGCGGTCGCCCCGGCGCCCGCAGTCAAGCCCACCACCGAGCCGGTCGCCGGACCCGCTGCCCGGCCCGCCGTGCCCAGCCCTGCCCCGGTCGTGCCCGACCGCCCGGTCCACGTCGGACGGTGGTTCGCGGCGCTGATCGTCGCCTTGCTGATCCTGAGCCTGGCCGTCTATCTGGCCTCGCTCTGAACCGCCGAACTCTGCTCTGCGTCGCCGAACTTTCTCTGCGTCGCCGGACTTTCTAAGGAGCCGAACCGATGACCGACGGCATGCACCATATGCGGCAGAAATGTCTGCCGACCTATCTTGTCATCGACGTGTCGACGTCCATGTCGCCGCACGAGCAGACCCTCAATCAGACTCTCAAGAAGCTGCACAGCACCCTGGCCAACAGCCCCCGGGTGTCCGAGTTCGCGCATATGTCGATCATCGCGTTCTCCACCCAGCCCTGGGTGGTCATCGAGATGACCGACATGGAGTACGTGCCGGGCATGCCCGAGGTCGCCTGCGACGGCATGACCGGCTACGGGGCCGCGTTCGACCTGGTCCGCGAACGCATCGACATCGACCTGCCGGCGCTCACCGCACAGGGCAAGGCCGTGCTGCGGCCGATCATGTTCTTCCTCACCGACGGGGCGCCCACCGACGGCGAATGGGAGAACGCCTTCCGCACCCTCGTCGACAAAGGGCGCCGCCGCCGGCCGCATGTGGTCACCTACGGGTTCGGCGCGGCGCCCGAGGAGGTGCTCAGCCGGATCGCCACCAAGGCGGCGTTCGTGGCCGACGGCAGCTCCGGGCAGGACGAAGCCCTCTCCACCGCGCTGCACAGCATGCTCAACTCGCTGGTCGCGTCCGCTCAGGCCGACGAGCTGCTCATCCCGGCCCAGGCATCCGGCTACAAGTCGGTGCCGCTGGAATACCTCGACTGATGGCCGCCGGACGCCCGCTCCGGGCCGACGCCACAGGTATCGCGATCGCGGCCGGGCTCGCCGCGCTGCTGTTCGGTGGTGTGGTCCAGGGCTTCCACCTGATCGCGGAAGACGTGCAGGCACCCGGTGGACCGGTGGTCTCCGCGACGACCAAGCCTGCCAAGCCGGTGCCCAGACCACCGGATGGGCAGGAGGAGGACATCCAGAAACCGAACCTCTTCCACCAGAACCCCTGAGGAACCTCGTCATGCTCTGCACCCATTGCGGCGGTGACAATCCCGCTGCCTTCCTGCTCTGCGTCCACTGCCAGCAACCCCGGCGGATCACGCCACCCGCCAGCGGCCAGACCCGGACCATCCCCTTTCAGCAGCCGCCCGCCTATCAGCCTTTTCAGCCGCCACCCGCGTTTCAGCCAGCCGTTTTCCAGTCGGCCGCGCATCCGATTCACCGGAGTTCGCCGAACTTCGCCCGGGACGCCACCCGGTACATGTGCGCAGCCGTACAACTGGACAGCGCACTGAATCGGCGCATCCTGGCCGGCACCGTCGAACAACCGTTACGCGCGATCGCCTCGTCGCCCGGTGTCGACCTCGCGACCGTACTGAAATATGGCATCCATGCCCGTCGCCGGCAGCGGATCACCGACATCCTGCTGCTGTTGTTCCTTCCGTTCTGGCTGTTCTTCGGGCTCGGCCTGCTGCTCGGCTGGCTGGTCGTCGCCATCGAACGGTTCCGCACCTCCTACCGGGTCCTCGCCCCGAAGCTGCGGCACGCCGTCTTCGACCCGGCGCAGGCGCCCGAACCCGCCTCCGACCGGATACGCCGCCGCATCGCCGACATCGCCGCCCGCGACCGCGGCAACGTGACCCTCTACTCCGGATACGACCCGTTCCCCGGCTTCGGGGTGCGACAGAACGAGTGGTCGTTCGTCGCCGACATCAGCAAACCCGCGCACGGTGAGAAGATCCGCCGATTCAGCGTCGCCGAGGTGCACGACCACGTCGCGGCGGCGGTGAGCGGCCTCGACCTGCCCGGCGTGACAGTCGACGACAGGCTCTTCGTCGCAGGTTCCGACCTGCTCGACGACTCGATGCCGGCGGTCGCGTCGGAGTTGCTGCCCGACCCGCTCCAGGCGCCCCGGCAACAGGCCGACCGCTCGACCATCCGGCAGCAGTGGGACCACCCGCACGACCAGGCCCGCCCCTACCTGGCGCTACGGGTCACCGGCTGGGGCGGCGAGCTGGTGATGACCATGTTCGTGCGATTCGTGCAGTACCGCAACGAACAGCTCTACACCGAGGCCGACTACCGGCTGCTCGGGCCGATGCGCGCCGACTACCACTCGGTCGACGACCTGCGGGAACATCCGTCGCTGCGCCAGGTCAGCCGGATCGTGACGGCCGCGCTGCCGGCCGCGATCATCAGGCAGCTCCGCGCGCCGTTCGTCGTCCTCGCCGAGATCCTCGGCCCGCTGACACTGAACTCGGAGCGCCGCCGGATCCGGCGGGAGATCACCGAGGAGCGCACGTTCAACTACGGCGCTCCGATCGCCCCGCGGGAGATGGCCATGGACGACGGCTATCACCGCCACTTCCAGCGGGCCGACAAGGACCAGTACCTGCGGATCATCGAACGGAAGGTCCTCGATTCGCTCGAACAGTTCCTGGCTGCGCACGGCATCGACTCGTCGGACGTCCGGGAACGGCAGAGCATGATCATCAACAATGGCCTGCTGGCCACCGGCAACAGTCAGATCAAGGCCGAGAACGTGGCCGTCGGAATCAACGCCAGAGCGACCGCGATGATGAGCAAGGTCGCCGGAATGGGAAAGAGCTGACCACATGTCCTACATCAACAACGGGGTGCAGCTGGGCGGCAGCGCCCGGATCCAGGCCACCAACCTGGCCGTCGGTGTCGGCGCTCAGGCGTACAGCACGGGCAGCGACGACATCGCCGGCCGGCTCGACGAGGTCCTCCGCCTGATCGAGGTGCACCGGTCCGCTCTGGAGGAGCCCGACCTGGCACGGGCCGAGGTCGAGATGGCCCGCACCGAGCTGGCCGCCCGCAAGCCCCGGGCAGACCGGATCCTGGCCGCCCTGCAACGGGCCGGCGAACACGTGACAGCGGTGGGCGCTCTCACCGCCGCAGTCCAGGCCGTGGTCACCTCCGTCGGCAGCCTCGTCTGACACTCCCCAAGACCGCGAGCCGTCGCTCACCACTGGAATGCGTGCGGCTTTACCGTGCTGAGCGACGGCTGGGACCGCGAGCCGTCGCTCACCACTGGAATGCGGGCGGTTTTACCGTGGTGGGCGACGGCTCGCGGTCTTGGCGGACGGACTACGCCGGTGAGTTCTACCGGGAACGGGTGAGCGACAGCGGGCGGCCGTTCACGGTCAGGCGGAAACGGCTTCCCCGTAGGCCGACCGGGATCGGCTCGACTGCCACTCGCGGGCCGAACTTCGACAGGGTGATCAGCATTCCGCCGATCACTGCCAGGGCGATTCCCAGCCAGACCACGTTCATCACGCTCACCAGGATTCCGCCGAACGCGAGACCAGCGCCGGTGACAGGCAGCATCGACTGATACACGAACTTTCATTCCTCCCGTGAAACCCGGTTCGACTCAGGTGGCCGACCAGGAACCCTTCTTTCCGCGTACGAATGCGAGAAGGGCCTTGCTGTAAATGAATGTCAAAAGCAGTGTGTAGAGCTGCTCGGGAATGAACAGGGCGGCGTAGACGCGGGCGCGCCAGCCCATCGTCCACACCGACCACACCCGCTCGGCCAGCAGCACCAGCGACGGGATCGTCCAGTACCAGGCGAAGTCGACGCCGCCCAGCCAGGTCAGAGACACCGCGACGGCCAGCAGGTAGACGGCGGCGATGATCGCGGAGAGCAGCAGGCCCGCCTGCTGGCGCCAGTAAACCCATCGCATGTGGAACGGCATGCGGCGGCCGTACTGGGCGATGTTGCGCATCGCGCCCAGGTACCAGCGTTCCCGCTGGCCGACCAGTTTCGGGACGGTCTCCATCACGTCGGTGGTCGCCCACATCCCGGCCGGCGACAGCACCCGGTAGCCGCACGCCTGGAGGGCGAACGTCAGCTCGTTGTCCTCGGTGAGACTGTGCGTGTCGTAGAACGACCAGCCCTCCGGCAGCAGACGGCCGGCCCGGCGCTGGGCACGGACGTCGAGCAGCGCGCCGTACGAGAACAGCGTTCCGGTGCCGGTCAGCACGAACGCGCGGCTGTTCATGCGTTCGGCCACCTTGCCGTACCGGTGATACTCCATCCTCTGGAGGTAGCCCAGCAGGCTGTCGCACCGGCGGCCGGCGAACGTACCACCCACCCCGCCGACACCGGAGATCAGATACTGCTCGGCGACCTCGAGGAAACTCGGCGAGAGGGTGGTGTCGGCGTCCATGACGAGCATCGCCCAGTTCCACGGGTCGCCGAGGTTGGGTTCGAGCCGGTCGAGCGCGTAGTTGATCGCGCCGGCCTTCTTGTCGGGATTTCGGCCCGGGTACTCCATGACCCGTGCGCCGGCCAGTCGCGCGGCCTCGGCGGTGTCGTCGGTGCAGTTGTTCGGCACGACGACGATCAGGTCGGGCTGCCGGGTCTGCCGCTGGAGCGAGGCGATGGTCGCGGCGATGGCGTCACCCTCGTTGTAGGCGGGCACGATCGCCGCGATCTGCAACCGGCTCTGGTCGATCGACACGCGGCTGGTGTATTCGCCCGGGACCCGCTGGATGGGGGCGCCTGTTGCTCGATGCCGTGGAGCGCTGCGGGTGCCCGAAGCCATTGGTCCCATCCTTGGTCGCTTATCGATGTGGGTGTGTCCGAATGAAAGGTAGGCGATGTGCGGGCCATTGACAGTCGCGCATCAGGGGTCATCCAATCGGCGATGGAGTCGTGCGAATGGCGGGCGTGTTCCGGTCCGGAAATGCGAATCGCGGCCGTGTCCAGCGCTGTCCAGGATGGCGTCCATGGACAGCCGGCCGGTGCTTGATTGGCAGCATGACTCAAACCAGGAAGTGGCTGCGACGTGCGGCAGCGGTGTCCGCGTCGGCCGGTGTCGCGCTGGCCATAGCGCCGGCCGGCGCCGCGTCGGCTGATGCCCCACTCACCGCCGATGTCGTCTGTTATGCCGAAGGCGCCAGCTCGTTCGTCTGCTGGGTGAACATCGCCGGAGGTACGGCGCCGTACTCCACCGTCTGGAGTGGCGCCTCGTTCGGTCAGGTCTACACGACCGGGGCGAACGGCAAATGCACGCCGGGCCGGGCCTACGGCGTGTCAGTGACGGTCACCGACTCGGCGGCGGGCCTGGTGGTCGATCCCGCGCACTTCGTCTGCAAGGGGGGTCCGCCGATCTGACCGGCATCCCGGCCGCGCTGGCCCGGTGAGCCGAGGTGTATCGGCTCGCCGTGGCCGGCGACTCAGTCGTGGTTCGCTGCGTTGCCTGAGGGCGGGCACGATGTCAGGCGCAGGACGGGCGGCAGTTCGGTCAAGGCCGCGATCGATGGAACCGTGACGGGTGGCTCACCGCTGCGGGTGACAGCGATGCCCTGGTATCCGAGTTCGACGGCGGCCTCGACCAGTTCCGGGTCGTCGTCGACGAACAGGCAGACGGCCGGGGGCAGGCCCAACAGGTCGCTTCCCGCCGCGTACATGCGCGGGTCCGGTTTCCGGCAGCCGAGCACCTCCGAGATCACGAAGCCGGCGAAGTACTCGTGGAGATCCAAACTCCGGTACACGTCCTCCAGACTGGCCCAGTTGTCGGAGACGACACACATCGGCAGTCCCGAGGCGCGCAACTGATCGAGAACGGCACGCGTCTCGGGAAAGGGTTCGACGGCGGGCCGGGCGGGCGGCGCCTCCAGTTCGTGCAGAAGTTCCGGCGACGGATCGGCGATGCCCAGCACACGCAGCATCGCGCGGTGGTAGTCGGCTCGGCTGAACGATTCGGCTTCAGATCCGATGAGGAGCTCACCGGCGTCGAACGCTTCCGGGAGGAGCTCGACCCGTACCTGCGGATGATGCGCCAGCAGGATCTCCGCGAAATCGAACCGAGGATTCCACCGACCACCGACCGGCCGGATCAGGACACCACCGGAGTCGAAGAGAATCCCGAGAATGCGCTCCTCGAAAGCCACGATCCGCAACCTACCCGGCCAGCCGGCGCCGCGGCGTGTCATCAGGTGCGGGTGAACCGCCCGACCGTTGCGGCCGCCACCAGCATGCCGACCGCGATCGCCACCAGCAGCGTCGTCATATCGGCAAGGCCGGTCACCCCTTGGACCGGATGGCCGCCGATCCACGTCTCCAACCCCCGTAGCCCATGCGATCCAGGCGTGAGCACATAGAACGCGCCCAGATAAAGCACATAGGCAGGCGGACACCCGGGTCGCCGCCCCAGCAAGAGTGCCACCGCCATCATCACGAACGCGCCGAGAAACGTCCCGGCCGGATCGCCGAGCGCACGAGTCCCCACCTCGACAACCGCGGCGGTGAGCAGGACGAGCCCGAGCGCCCAGGGAAAGTCCCGCAACGTCATCGAAAACGTCAGCATCACCCCGACTGCGAATAGCACCCAGCCACCCCAAACCCCGAGCGGCCCAAGGTTTCCCGGCACCGTCACATCGAAAAGGATGTCGGCCGGCATCTGGAGCACGACGGTGGCCATCAAGGCCCCAAAGGCTAGGACAAAAAGCACGACGATGCTGTACGTGAGACGAGCCGCCCCCGCGGTCATGCGGTTGGCGGCCAGTTCCAGCGCGCTCGCGGTGATCGCATCCCCGGGAATGAAGTAGAACAGCGCCGGAACGATCAGCTGAATCGGCCCACCGGCGAGCAGGCCGTTCCGGTGAATGACAAGCACCACGATGGTGACCAGCAGCGAGGCCAGAAACGGTTCGATCAGGGCCAGCCGCCGACGCCCGCTGCCGCCGACCACGAGCAGCCCGATCAGCAGCCCGGTCAGTGTGGAGACGCCGACCTGCTGCCAGGTGGCCTGCACCGAGATGCCGAACCCGACGGTGAACGCGACCAGCCCGACCACCTGCCAGGGCTTCGACCAGCGCCCCGGAGCCCGCCGGATCTCAGCGAGTTCGGCCGCCGCCTCCACCGCAGACAGTTGCGAGCGTTCGATCCTCCCGAGCAGCCGTTTGACCTCAGCCACCTGATGCAGGAGAGGCACTCCGGGCGTACGAGCAAAGGACAGCGACCGACCTTCGACGGTGACAACCGCAGCGTCGGCCAGAAAGACCGCCTCCGCGTTGTGCCCATAGGCGCCCGCCACATCCCGAACGATCGCCGCACACCGCACCGTCCCCTCGAAACTGGACTCCAGCAGCCACTCGGTTAGCGGCCCGAGCAGCCGGCAGAGGTCAGTCGTGGTCGTCTCGGCCATGGCTCGGAAAGGTAGAGGGAACCACGGCGTAGCGGATCACCCACCGCGAATGGTTGCCGTGTCAGCGCGATCTCTGATCGGCTCGGCCAGCCTCGGGCCGAGCCGATTCATCTATCTTGATGGCATGGCGCGTGGCGGACGATTGCATCGGCATGGTCTCGCGTGCGTCGCCTGGGCATCTCTGGCAGGGGCGGCCGTCGGCAGCTACGTCGCTCTCCGTCAATGCCGCCGGTCACCGGTGCCCCAGCCCGACCCGGTCGTTGAAGGCCCCGACGAAAACCGCCCAGAAAGCACGCCGGAACCGCCAGAGGCGCCGGTGGTCCCGGAGCGGGGACTGTTCCAGGAACTGCTCCCATTCCTGCTGGGTGCGGTGCCGGTGCTGGTGCCGCTGGTGGCGATCGGTCTGTTCGCCGACTCTGCGGTCGCAGCCGCCGTGTTGTGGCAGGGCGGCCTTTCCGCGCTGTTCCTGGCCATGGTGCCTTCGCTGCTTCCGATGGTGGCGGGCGGCTCGATCCTCGTCATGCGACATGTCCTCGGGGGCCCGGCATGGTGGCGGAAGGTCGCCTTGACGGTCACTCTCCTGCTGCTCACCGTGGTGCCGATGAGCTTCGCGATCGTTCAGGCGATCGTCGTGTCAGCGACCGGCATGACGAGCATCCGGCGCCGACTGGCGAAAGCGCCAGCCGTCCTGCAAGGTGGCGCCGTCGTCTGCGGCACCGTCGTCCTCATCGTTGTGTGCGCCGGCGCCTGGCCTGGCCTACAGACCGCCGCCATCGGCCGGATCATCGCGGGCATCCCCGCGGAGATGATCGTCTACAACGACAGCATGGTCCGGCAACCGGCCAGAGTGCATGTCATTCAGGTGGATGAGCAGTTCACCACCGTGCTCGACGGCAACCCGCCGCATGTCGTGACGATCCCCAACCGCCTCATCTCTGTGCGGGTCGCCTGCCAGTACCCCAGAACGGAGTGGAACCACAGATCCGTCATCGAGATCGTCCGCGACCTTCTCAGCGACGGGCCACCGGCGACGATGGTGTGTGGAAGGTAGATCGACGAGCAGTCGTAGCATCCACGGGGTGCGACAGATCCTGGAGGCTGCCGGCCTCGAAAAACATACTGCGGAGCAGTACCCCGTCCACGACGAGACGGTGATCGTGGTCGACGTCGTCGGGGACGCCCACCAGATGTGGCGTACGGCGCGCGCCGGGCTCACCGACCACTATCCGGTGCTGGTGTCGCCGTCGTTCCTGGTCACCGACCCCACCTTTCATCACGCGCCGGCGCCCGCCGAGCTGATCACCAGCGCGGAGAGTTTCGACGTCGTGGACTTCCTGACCCGGCGGCCGGGTTCGCAGATGCCCGGCGCCCGCGGGCGGGACCCGGAGATCCTCGGGACCGGGGAGGAGGGCTACTACCTCGACTCGTACGACGTGGAGTCGTTCGGCGTACCCGAAGCGCTCGTCATCGTTCCCCGGCCCGAACCGTGGGCGGCTTTCGCGTACGTCAACGGGTATGCCGCCCTTTTGGGGCAGCGACCGGAAGTGATGCTGAGCGCGGCCCGGTCATGGTTCGAGAGGTATCGGGCGGAGCCCACGGTGATCGGCCTGGCCTGTGGTTTCACCGTGCCCGGCCGACCGGCCGACCCGGCCGACGCCGAACGCCTGGCGGCCGAACACGTGGGAGTCGCCGGGCTGACGGCGGGCACCTCAATCCGCGCCTACGCCCGGGCCTTGATGGAGCTCGACCACTGGAGGCTGTACAACCGGCCGTGACCGGAATGGCGCCAGCGTGGCCCGGATCGTCTCGGCGGCGCCCCGTGGATGCCCGCCCGCGCCAGCCGCTCGGCCGGCATTCCCGTCGAGCCCATCGTGAGATCGTAGGCGGTCAGGCGAACAGGGCGCTTCCCCAGAAGTCGGTGTCGCCGGTGAGGCCGGGTGGGCAGGCGAAGATGCCGGTGGAGACGTGCCGGACGTATTCGTTCATCTCGTCGCTGGCGGCCAGGCTGCGCTGGACCGGGATGAACGCCTTCCGCGGGTCACGCTGGTAGGCGATGAAGAACAGCCCCGCGTTGAGCCGGCCGAGCCCGTCGGAGCCGTCGACGAAGTTGTACCCGCGCCGCAGCATCCGGGCGTTGCCGTTGGTCTGCGGATGGGCGAGCCGTACGTGCGACGTCGTCGCCAGCAGCGGCTGCCCGTCGGCGCCGACCGAGTCGAAGTCGACCTCGTCGAACTCGCCGGTCATGCCCATCGGCGCGCCGGTGCCCTTCGTCCGGCCGATGATCATCTCCTGCTCGGCCAGTGGCGACCGGTCCCACGTCTCGATCAGCATCCGGATCTTGCGGGTGACCAGGTAGGAGCCGCCGGCCAGCCAGTCCGGGCCGTCGCCGGGCTGCACCCACAGGTGCTCACGCAGCAGGTCGGTCTGTTCGGCCTTGAGGTTGCGGGTGCCGTCCTTGAACCCGAACAGGTTGCGCGGCGTGTCCTGCCCGGTGGACGTCGACGACGTACGCCCGAACCCGAGCTGTGACCAGCGGACGCTGACCGCGCCCATCCCGATCCGGGCCAGGTTACGGATGGCGTGCACCGCCACCTGCGGGTCGTTGGCGCAGGCCTGGATGGCGATGTCGCCACCGGAGATGGCGTCGTCGATGGTGTCGCCGGTGAATTTCGGCAGCGGTTCGAGCGCCGGCGGCAGGTGCGCGGCCAGCCCGAACCGGTCTTTGCCGGTCGCGTCACGGAACAGGGTGGGCCCGAACCCGATGGTGATGGTGAGCCCGGACGGCGGCAGTCCGATCGCCTCACCGGTGTCGTCGGGCGGGGCCTCCGGGATGCCGTTGACCGCGCCGATCGCGCCGGCGTCCTTTCCGGCGGTCATCCGGGCGGCGGCCGCGGTCCAGTCCTTGAGCAGCTTGATCAGCCGGTCGCGGTCCTTGGTGACGACGTCGAAGGCGACGAAGTGCAGCCGGTCCTGGGCGGGGGTGACGATCCCGGCCTGGTTGGCGCCGGTGAACGCGACCGCGTCGGTGGCCGCGGCGGCCGCCGTGAGTTCCGGTTCGTCCTTGACCTGGGTGAGTGCGGCGGCGCCGGCCAGGCCGGCGGCCCCCACCCCGGCAAGGGTGAGGGCGCGGCGCCGCGAGACCCGGCTCATGCCTTCTTGGCGACCACGGCCGCCACCTGGCTGATCGGTTCGGCGAGGGCGTTGATCGCGTCGGAGAGTTCCTTGAGGTCGGCCTGCGACAGGTCGGTGTGCAACTTCCAGCCGTCACCGGACCGGTGCTTGGCCAGCGCCGCGTCGACGTTGGCGAACTCGGTGTCGAGGGTCTTGACCAGCGCCGGGTCGCGCTCCTCGAGGACCGGGCGCAGCGACGCGATGGCCGCCTTCGAACCGTCGACGTTGGCGTTGAAGTCCCACAGGTCGGTGTGCGAGTAGCGGTCCTCCTCGCCGGTGATCTTCCCGGCGGCGACCTCGTCGAGCAGCGCCTTCGCGCCGTTGGCGAGCTGGAGCGGGGACAGCTTCTCGGCGTCGGCCTTGGTGACGATCTCCTTGACGTCGGTCAGGAGCTGGTCGGCGATCGGGCCGGACTGGGAGATGTCGTTCTTCTGCCAGAGGTCTTGCTCGATCTTGTGGAAGCCACCGAACTTCAGGCCCTCCTCGGTGACCTCCTCGCGGCCGTCGATGCGCGGGTCCAGGTCACCGAAGATCTCGGCGACCGGCTCGATGCGCTCCCAGTAGGTGCGGGCGATCGGGAACATCGCCTTCGCGCCGGCGACGTCGCCGTCCTTGACGAGCTTGACGAACTCGGTGGTCTTCTCCAGCAGCGCCGCGGTCTGGCTCTTGACGTAGCGGGAGTAGCTGTCGGTCGCGGCCAGCAGCGCGGCGTCGTCGGTGAGCGGGGCGGCCGAGCCGGAGACGGTCAGCTGGCCCCGGATGCCCTTGCCGATCATCCCGGGCTTGCAGGCCGTCTCGTAGGTGCCGGCCGGCAGTTCGACGTGCAGGTTGCGGGACAGGCCGGGGGCGATGTTCTCCACCTCGGCCATCACGCGATCGCCTGGGGCGTACACATAGAACTCGGTGACCTTCTGGCCGCCGTTGGTGATGGCGAAGACGCTGGTCCCGGCGTCCACCTGGGTCTTGGCGACCTCGCAGGCGGTGTCGGTGGCCTTGACCGTGATCGGCCCGCCGGCAGCGGCGGTGTCCGTGGCGGCGTCGCCGCCGCTGCACGCGGCGAGCGACAGGCCGAGCGACCCGGCGGTCAGAGCGGCGAGGATATGCGAAGGGCGCACGGTTTCTCCTATTGCTGCGGTACGGGAGGTTACTGCGGTGCAGGGACTGCGGCCTGCTTACGGCCGGTGGGACGCAGGAAGAGCAGCAGCACGGGTACGGCGTACGCGAACCAGACGAGGGTCTCGACGACGGTGGCCGTGGGCGTGATGTTGAACATGCCGGTGAGCAGGGCCGTGTACCAGGCGGACGGGTCGAGGGTGCCGCTGACGTCGTAGGCGAGGGTGTTGAGTCCCGGTAGGACGCCGGATTCCTGCAGGTCGTGGACGCCGTACTTGCCGATGCCGGCGGCGACCAGGATCAACAGCACGCCGGTGATGGTGAAGAAGACCGTGAGGTTGATCCGGACGGCTGTCGCGTACATCAGGATGCCGATCACGATCGCGGTGGCGATGCCGCCGAGCAGGGCCAGCAGCGGCCCGCCGTTGACGTTCGCGCCCTGCACCGCGGAGTAGAAGATCAGCGACGTTTCGAGTCCTTCGCGGACCACGGAGAGGAAGGCCATCACGGCGACCGCGATCGAGCCGACGGCGAGCGCGTCGGCGAGCCGGCCGCGCAGTTCACCGGCGATGGTGCGGGCGGCCCGTCGCATCCAGAAGATCATCCAGGTGACGAAGACGACGGCCAGGATGGACGTGATGGCCTCGAACAGCTCACGCTGGTCGTAGTCGCGCAGCAGGGTGGTGGAGGTGTAGCTGAGGAGCGCTCCGAACCCGACGGACAGGGCGACGGCGAGTCCGACGCCGGCCCAGACCTGGGGGAGCCGGTCCTTGCGGTCGGCTTTGACGAGGAAGGCGACCAGGATGCTGACCACCAGGGTGGCCTCCAGCCCTTCGCGTAGGCCGATGAGGTAGGTGGCGAGCATGAGTCCCTCTCAGCTGAGGCTTGCCTAACCTTGCTCCTACAGACTGTAGATTAGGGTTGGCTAGCCTCACTGTCCAGGGTCGTCCGCCCCACCTCGGGCGGGGTGATCAGTGCTGGAAGGTCGGTCGTCAGTCTTCGCTGAGCAGGCGGCGCAACAATTCCTCGTCACCGGGCTGAAGCGCGGCCACGAAACGCCGCAGCACACTTGCCCGATCCTGGCCGGCGCCGAGAGCCGCGTTCATCCGCTCGGCCGCCACCGACGCCTCGTCGGTGAGCGGCGCATACCGGAACGACCGCCCGTCGCGATAGCGGGCCGCCATGCCCTTGTCGTGCATGCGGGTCAAAATCGTCACCACCGTGCTGTACGACAACGGCAGCCGCAGCCGATCGAGCACGTCCCGTGGGGTGAGCGGCTCACTCGCGCCCACCAGGACACGCAGGATGTCGGCTTCGAGCGCCCCGGCCGGCCGGCGCGCCGGGTTCCCCTCGTCATCGTGCGGCACGCGCGAAGCATAACGGCGCATCGACATCCACCCGCACGAACGGGTGCCGGATCTTGCCGAAACCCGACAGCTCGAGTTTCGCCATTCGGGCAGCGACATTGCAGGTCAGGGCCGAAGCCGAAGTGAGTTCCTGGTCAGTGTCATCCTCAACGAGACTCCGCGAGATCACCGCGAGGCCCATGGCCGCCCAGGGGTGATGCCGGAAGCGGACTGCCGAGGACGGGTCCACCAGCCGGAGCGGTGGTCAGCGCACACGTTCGCCGATTGCGTGCGTCTGCTTCGCTCTGACGACGACCGGCGCACACGTTGTGCCGTCCGTGTGCGCCGGTCGTCGTCCCGGCGAGGGTGAAATCGCACGTTGCCGCATTGTGTGCGCTGGTCGTCGCGCGCCGGCGACCACGCCGGCCGAACACCGGCGACCGAGTCTGGCGGCCGCGCGCTGGCGACCGGCTGAAAGAGGTCAGTGGTGGGTGGGGTGCTCGTGTCCGGCGTGGCCGGCCGGCTCGAGCTGGAACGTGGAGTGTTCGACGTCGAAGTGGCCGGCCAGGCAGGTCTGCAACCGGTCGAGCAGTTGCGGGGCGTGGCCGTCGTGGAAGCACGAGTCGTCGACGACGACGTGGGCGGTCAGCACCGGCAGGCCTGACGTGACCGTGTAGACGTGCAGGTCGTGGACCCCGGTGACGTGGTCGAGTTCGGTGATGTGCTCGCGGATCTCGTCCAGGTCGACGTCGGCGGGCGCGGCTTCGAGCAGCACGTTGACCGCCTCGCGCAGCAGTTTCACCGCGCGCGGGGCGATGATCAGGCCGATCAGGATGGACACGATGGCGTCGGCGCGGGTGAAACCGGTCAGGGCGATCACCGCGGCCGCCGCGAGCACACCGACCGAGGTGACCGCGTCGGTCGCGACCTCCAGGAACGCGCCGCGCATGTTGAGGCTGGCCTCGCGGGCACGGTAGAGCAGGGCGACGCCGATCAGGTTGCCGGCCAGGCCGATCAGGGCGAAGATCGCCATCCCGCCGGCGGCGACCGGGGCCGGCTCGATCAGGCGACGGATGCCCTCGACGAAGACGTAGACGCCCATGCCGGCCAGCACGAGGCCGTTGACGGCGGCGGCGAGGATCTCGGCCCGCGCCCAGCCGAACGTGCGGCGTCCACTGGCGGGCCGGGCGGCCAGCAGGGTCGCGCCGAGGGCGAGGGCGACTCCGCCGGCGTCGGCGAGCACATGCCCGGCGTCGGCGAGCAGCGCGAGACTGCCGGTGATCGCGGCGCCGGCCACCTGGACCGCGAAGACGACCACGGAGACCCCGAGTGCGGCGGTCAGCGCCCCGCGGTGCTGCCCGGTGGCCGTGACCGCGCCGTGGTCGTGGCTGTGCCCGTGTCCCATGACCTGCCCTCTCGCTGAACCATGCTCATATGCGTACACCACTATATATCATCAGCAGTGCGCGCAGGCGCAGGCGTCGCCGCGCCAGGCCTCCCGGCCCTCCTTGATCGCGACGGCCGCGATGACCAGGGCGGCGACCGGGTCGGCCCAGGACCACCCGAAGACGCTGTTCAGAGCAAGACCGATCAACAACACCGCCGAGAGGTACGTGCACAGCAGCGTCTGCTTCGAGTCGGCGACCGCGGACCGTGACCCGAGTTCGCGCCCGGCCCGCCGCTGCGCGTAGGAGAGTCCCGGCATCACCGCGAGCGAGACGGCGGCCAGGACGAGCCCGATCGTGGAGTGCCCGGCCTCCGCCCCGCCGGCGAGCGCCCGCACGGATTCGACGGTGACGTAGGCGGCCAGCGCGAAGAACGAGACCGCGATGACCCGCAGCGCCGCCCTCTCCCGCCGCTCGGGGTCACGCCCGGAGAACTGCCATGCCACCGCGGCCGCCGACGACACCTCGATGATCGAGTCGAGCCCGAATCCGATCAGCGCCGTCGACGACGCGATCGTGCCCGCGGTGATGGCGACGACCGCTTCGACCACGTTGTAGGTGATGGTCGCCGCCACCAGCCATCGCACCCGCCGGGTCAGCACCGCACGCCGGTCCAGGGTCAGGCCGGTCATCAGCAGCAGCCCTTCCCGGCCGAGTCGGCGCAGATCTCCGGGTCGACGGCCAGCACCAGGCCGAGCAGGTCACCCAGCGCGTGCGCGAGCCGCGGATCGGCGAGCTCGTAGCGGACCCGGCGGCCCTCGGGCACGGCGACCACCAGTCCACAACCACGCAGACACGTCAGGTGGTTGGACAGTTTCTGCCGGGTGCAGCCGAGCAGATCGGCCAGCTCAGCCGGATAACCCGGCCCTTCACGTAGCGCGAGCAGCAGCCGGGCCCGGGTCGGGTCGGACAGCGCATGACCGAAACGGGCCAGCACCGAGCCGTGCGTCAACATCTCCATGCTCACGACAGTACAGCGAATTCTGTACTGTCGTGGGGTGGGGTCGTGGTTGAATGCGGCTCGTGGGAGTCGATACGCGTGAGGTCGAGCTGTTCGAGGGCGCCCGTCCACGTCTGGAGGCCATCGCGTATCGCCTGCTGGGGTCGGCCAGCGACGCCGAGGACGTCGTGCAGGACACCTATCTGCGCTGGCAGGCGGCCGATCGGGAGCTGATCGAGACGCCCGAGGCGTGGCTGACGAAGGTGCTCACCAACCTCTGCCTCAACCGGCTCACCTCGGCCCGCGCCCGCCGCGAGACCTACGTCGGTCAGTGGCTGCCCGAGCCGGTGCTCGCCGGCGACCGGATGCTCGGCCCGTCCGAGACCGCCGAGCAGCGTGAGTCGGTCTCGATCGCGATGCTCACGCTGCTGGAGCGGCTCGCCGCCCGGGAACGTGTCGTGTACGTGCTGCGGGAGGCGTTCGGCCACACCCACGCGGAGATCGCCGAACTGCTCGACCTGACCGAGGCCAACTGCCAGCAGATCCTCCGGCGGGCCCGGCAGCACCTGGCCGCCGACCGGCGCCGGGTCGAGGTCGATCCGGCGGCGGCCCGCAAGGTGGTCGAGGAGTTCCTGGCCGCGGCGCTCAGTGGCCGGACCGACAATCTGGTGCGCCTGCTCAGCGACGACGTGATCAGCGTCGGCGACGGTGGTGGCGTGGTCTTCTCGCTGCCTGAGCCGATCACCGGCGTGGTACGGGTGGCGCGTTTCCTGGCCGGCCTGTTCACGCCGAGCGAGGCCAGGTGGGCGATGATCGGCGGCCGCCCGGTGCTGTTCGCCGCGGTGGTCAACGGCATGCCCGCGCTGGTGCTGGAGGTCGAGGACCGGGTGGCCGGCGTGGTCACCCTGGATGTGACCGCGGACGGCATCGCGGCCGTCCACGCCCAGGTCAACCCGGCCAAGCTCGAACGCGTACGCCGGCAGTGGGCCGTCGCCGAACACGGGGCGCCACTCGCCGCCGACTGGTGACCTGGATCACCCTGCGAGGGTGTCAGGATTCCCGTCGCTCTCCGGTTCAAGAGGCGCCACGAACCGGAGAGAAAGCGAGCCAGCTATGCAGCGTCACATCGTCGTCCTCGGAGCCGGGTACGCCGGAGCCAACGCCGCCGCCCGCCTGGCGAAGCGGCTGCACCCCGCCGACACGCGGATCACCCTGGTCAACGCCGACGCCGAGTTCGTCGAGCGGGTCCGCATGCACCAGCTCGCGACCGGGCAGGACCTGAAGCCCCGCGCCCTGACCGACGTGTTCGCCGGCACCGGCGTGCGGGTGCGGATCGGCCGGGTCGCCGCGGTGGACGCGGACGCCCGTACCGTAAAGATCATCGACGCCGGCGGACCCGCCGAGATCGCCTACGACACCCTGATCTATGCCCTCGGCAGCGCCGCCGCCGACGGCGGCGGCGAGCACGCCTACGACCTTGCCGGAAAGCGGTCCGCGCAGCGGCTGCGCGACCGCCTGGCCGAGTTGGCCGCGGGCGATCCGGTGCTGGTGGTCGGCGGTGGCCTGACCGGCATCGAAGCGGTCACCGAGATCGCCGAGACCCGGCCCGACCTGCACGTCTCGCTGGCCGCCCGCGGCGGGCTCGGCGACTGGCTGGGGGAGAAGGCACAACATCATCTGCGTACGGCGTTCGACCGGCTCGGCATCACCGTGCTGGAGCACACCGCGGTCGAGGCGGTCGAACCCGATCACGTGACCACCGCCGGCGGCCGGTCGATCCCGGCGCTGGTGACGGTGTGGACCGCGGGTTTCGCCGTCCACCCGCTGGCCGCGGCGACCACTCTCGACGTCTCGGCGACCGGGCAGATCGTCGTCGACGACACCATGCGGTCGGTCTCGCACCCCGACGTGTACGCCGTCGGCGACGCCGCGCAGGCCCACGGCGTGAACGGCACCCCACTGCGGATGTCGTGCGCGTCGGGGGTCCCGTCGGCGTACCACGCGGCCGACGCCATCGCCGCCCGCCTGACCGGCCGCCCGGTCCCGCCGAACCGGATCGGCTACACCGCCCAGTGCATCAGTCTCGGCCGCCGCGACGGCATCGTGCAGTGGGTGACCCCGGACGACAAGCCCAAGCCGTCCGCAGTCACCGGCCGGTCGGCCGCCCGCGTCAAGGAGCTGATCTGCCGGGCCGCGGCCTGGAGCATGTCCCACCCGACCTCGATGCTCCCGTCCCGTCGCCGCCGCATCCACCCGGCCACAGCGCCGGCGCCGGTCGCCGTCTGACCGGACGACCTGCCTGCCCGCACCGAGTGACGCGACCGTCCGAGGGCCTGCCGCCGGGCCCTCGGAAATTCGGTTTGGTGATCTTGGATCCTTGCTGGTGTGCCGTACCGTCAACCTTCAATTGCGCTGAGGAGTGGCACCGGTGGGAGAGTTCGTCGAGTTCCTGATGATCCATCCCGCTCTGGTGGAGCGGCCGGACCGCGTCCTCATGGTCGCCGGAGCCTTCGCTGTGGTGGGAGTCCTGGCCCTCGTCGCCCGCACGCGTCGGCTGCCGATCGCATCCCGGTCCTGGCCCTGCTTCGCGGTGGCCGTCCTGTGGGTGCTCTACGCCCTGTGGGAAGCCCACCTGACGGGTAAGGGCTTCAACATCCGGGTCGACCTCCTGCTTCTTCACCCCTTCCTGTCGCTGCTCTCGATATCGGCTCTGGTCAGCGTGCTGTGGCGCTCGCGAGTCCGCACTCCCGCCACCTCGGCCGAAGCCGTCCCGTAAGCCGGCAGCGGGTCCCACGAAACGGCCGTCCGGGTCTTGGTGAAATGCGCCTTTCGCATCGATGGAAATTGTGGGAACGTTTGCACGGCACTGTCACACGTGGCCTTCCGGCCGCGTCCATCGGGAGGAGAGGCCACGCGTGAGCCTGCCGACGAGAGTCCTGCAGATCGGTGCGGGCAACTTCCTGCGCGGGTTCGCCGACTGGATGATCCAGAAAGGCAACGACGCCGGAGTCCTGCACCATGGCGTGGCCGTCATGCGCGTGACCCCGCGCCACGACCCGCAGGCGGACCGGATCACCGGCGGCTTCAACGTGGTGCTCGACGGCACCCGGGACGGCGTGCCGTTCACCGAGACCACGCGCGTCGACGTGGTCCGGCAGTACGCCAGCGCCCACGACGACTGGGACGCCTGCCTCGCCATCGCCCGGCAGCCCGACCTGCGCCTGGTCGTCTCCAACACCACCGACGCCGGCATCGTCTACCTCGACGAGGACCCTGCCGCCCGGCCGCCGGCCTCCTTCCCGGCCAAGATGACCGCGTTGCTGCACGAACGCTGGCGGCACTTCGACGGCGACCCCGGCCGGGCGCTGTCGTTCCTGCCGTGCGAGCTCATCGAGGACAACGGCCAGGCTCTGCGGGCCGCGATCCTGCGGCACGCCCGGCACGCCACCTTCGCATCCGGCTTCGAACACTGGATCGCCGGCCACTGCCGGTTCTACGACACCATGGTGGACCGCATCGTCCCCGGCACCGTCGAGCCCGGCGGCCTCGACGTCCGCGCCGAGCACTACGCGAGCTGGGCGATCGCCGGCGACGACGCGATCCGCCACGAGTTCCCCCTCGACCGGGCCGGCCTGCCGGTTGAGTTTCTGAGCGACGTTCGCCCGTACCGCCAGAAGAAGGTCTCGATCCTCAATGGCGCGCACACCGCACTGGCCGCCGTCGCACCCGCCCTGGGCTGCCGAAGCGTCAGCGAGGCGATGGCCCATCCGGTCGCCGGCGGTTATGCGCGCCGCCTGCTCACCGACGAGGTCCTGCCGGCTCTGCCGGGAAAGCCCGCGGACCTTCAGCGGTACGCCGAAGCCATCCTCGAACGCATCGCCAACCCCGCCCTGGATCACCGGCTGGCCGACATCGCCCTCAACGCCACCGCCAAGTGGCAGACCCGCAACCTGCCGGTCTGGCGTGCCACCGGGACCGCGCCGCTGACCACGTTCGCCCTGGCCGCGCTGCTCACCGGATACGCCGGGGCGCTCGGTGACGTGCCGGTGCGCGACGACGCGGACGTGGTGGCCCGGATCCGGGCCGGCTTCGACCCGGCCGATCCGCTGCGGTGGGTCGCCGGGACGCTGCGCACGCTGGGCTGGGATCTGTCCGATCCGGAACGGGACCGGCTCGCCACCCAGACCGCCGAGCAGGTCCGCAGACTGCTCGATCTCGGCCCGGAGAAGGCGCTCCTAAGCTGACCCGGTGCTGTTACGTGAGCTGGAATATCTCGCCGCCCTGGCCCGGGAGCGGCACTTCGCCCGGGCGGCGGCCGCCTGTCACGTGTCGCAGCCCTCGCTGTCGGCCGCCATCCGGCGGCTGGAGCACGATCTCGGCGTACCCATCGTGCAGCGGGGCAGGCGTTTCGCCGGGCTGACGCCGGAGGGCGAGCGGGTGCTGCGGTGGGCGCACCGGATCCTCGCCGACGCCGAAGCGCTGCGCCAGGACCTGTCGGCGATGCGCGACGGGCTGACCGGCACGCTGCGGCTCGGCGCCATCCCGACCGCGCTGACCGCCGCGTCGCTGCTGACCACGCCACTGTGTGCCGGGCATCCGCGGGTCCGGGTGTCGCTGGAGTCGGTGTCGTCGCCGCAGGTGGCCCGGCTGCTGTCGGAGTTCGAGATGGACGTCGCCCTCACCTATCTGGAGGACGAGACCCTGACCGGCATGCGGACGATCCCGCTGTACGAGGAACGCTACCTGCTGCTGACCCCGGACGACGGGACGTACGCCGACCGGGACGCCGTGACCTGGGCGGAGGTGGCCACCCTGCCGCTGTGCCTGCTCAGCCCACGGATGCGGAACCGGCGCATCCTCGACGAACTGTTCGCAGCCGAAGGCGCCGTGCCGGTCCCCGCGGTCGAGACCGACACCGTCGGCGCCCTGTACGCCCACATCGCCACCCACCAGTGGTCCACGGTGATCGCGCACGCCTGGTTGCAGACCTTCGGCGTGCCGGACGGCATGCGGATCATCCCGATGCGCGGCCAGCCCCGCCGCCCCCGGATCGGCCTGGTCCTCGCCGAACGTGACTTCGAACCGGCCCTGATCCGCGCGCTGCTGGACGTGGCCGGCCGGGTCGACCTGCGTGGGCAACTCGACACCCTGGTGAAGCGGCATCTCCAGCGCAGATAGCCACCGTCTATCAACCGATAGCGACTAACGCTTTGACCAGCGGCTATGCCCGGCCCGACGGTGGAACGACATTCCTCCACCACCGAAGGAGCCGCCACCATGGCAAAGGTGCTGTGCGTGCTGTACGACGACCCGGCCGACGGATACCCGACCGCGTACGCCCGTGACGACATCCCGCGCATCGACAGCTACCCCGGCGGGCAGACCGCGCCCACACCCGCCGGCATCGACTTCACTCCCGGGCATCTGCTCGGCAGCGTCTCCGGCGAGCTCGGGCTGCGCCGCTTCCTCGAGGCGGCCGGGCACACCCTGGTCGTGACCAGCGACAAGGACGGCGACGGCTCGGTGTTCGACCGCGAGCTGGCCGACGCCGACGTGGTGATCTCGCAGCCGTTCTGGCCCGCCTACCTGACCGCCGACCGGATCGCCCGGGCCCCGAAGCTGAAACTGGCGATCACCGCCGGCATCGGCTCCGACCACGTCGACCTCGACGCCGCGATCGCCCACGACATCACGGTCGCCGAGGTCACCTACTGCAACAGCATCAGCGTCGCCGAACACGTCGTCATGATGATCCTCGGCCTGGTCCGCAACTACCTGCCGGCACACCAGGTGGTCCGGGACGGCGGCTGGAACATCGCCGACTGCGTCGCCCGCTCTTACGACCTTGAAGGCATGCACATCGGTACGGTCGCCGCCGGCCGCATCGGACTGGCAGTGCTGCGCCGGCTGCACCCGTTCGACGTGCAGCTGCACTACACCGACCGCCACCGGCTGCCGGCCGAGGTGGAGAACGAGCTGGGCCTGATCTGGCACGAGTCGGCCGCCGACATGGTCCCGCACTGTGACGTCGTCACCGTCAACGCGCCGTTGCACCCGGAGACCGAGGGCCTGTTCGACGAGAAACTGATCGCCACGATGAAACGCGGCACGTACCTGATCAACACCGCGCGCGCCAGGATCGCCGACCGGGACGCCGTCGACCAGGCGCTGCGGTCCGGCCACCTCGCCGGTTACGCGGGCGACGTCTGGTATCCGCAGCCGGCCCCGGCCGACCACCCGTGGCGCAGCATGCCGCACCACGGGATGACCCCGCACATCTCCGGCTCGTCGCTGTCCGCGCAGGCCCGCTACGCGGCTGGCACCCGCGAGATCCTGGAGAACTGGCTGGCCGGCACCCCGATCCGCGACGAGTACCTGATCGTCGACGGAGGCGCCCTGGCCGGCACCGGCGCTCACTCCTACTCCACCACCACACCGTCCTGACCGACGGCTTGCTGCTTCTTCTCGAAGGAGAGCTGGTTGTAGGGCGAGTCGCTGTAGGAGTCGATCTCGACATAGCCGCTGCTGCGGTAGAGCGCTATCGCTTCGCCCAGCGTGCGGTGGGTTCCGAGCCGGATGGTGTCGACGCCTTGAGTCGCGGCGTCGGTTTCCAGCCGGTGCAGGAGGCGTCGGCCCAGGCCGAGCCCGCGTGCCTTGGCATCGATCCACAGGTGCCGGATCTCCGCGGTGCGCGGGCCCAGCCGGGACCAGGCGCCGCAGCCGATCGGTTCGCCGTGTTCGCGGGCCAGCAGCAGGCGGCCGGTCAGGTCTTCGGGCCTGGTCAGGGTCGCCTGGTCGTAGCCTTCCGGGAAGAGTGCCGCCAGTTCGGCCGCATACCGCTTCAGGCAGCGCCACGCCTCCGGATCGTCGGCCGGCACGGGCGTGATCGTGATGGTCGCCAGGCGGAGCAGTCGCCGGACCTGCTTCTGGGCGGCCGCCAGCTCCTCCTGCTGCTCGGGGTCGAGCCCACCGAGCAGGGCGACGACGTCGGCGCGTGATCGCTGGTCGAGCGTGTCACGTTCCCGCCGGCCGGCCTCGGTGAGCTCGGCGATCCTGGCGCGGCCGTCGCCGGGATGGGGGACGACCTGGACCAGGCCCTGCTCCTCCAGGCCGCGCAGAAGCCTGCTCAGGTAGCCCGAGTCGAGACCGAGCTGGTCACGCAGCTCGCGAAGATCCCGCCGGTCGCCGATCTCCCAGAGCAGCCGGGACGGGCCGAGCGCCCGGTCACTGCCGAGGTAGCTGTCGGTGAGCAGGCCCAGGCGCTGGGTGTAGAAGCGGTTGAAGTCGCGTACCTGGTCGATCAGATCCAGCTCCATCCGCCGAGATTACCTGACCTAGGTCAGGTAATTCTCCCGATCTTGTGGAGTTCGGCGAGACGGGTGTGCCCCTCGAGTTTCGCCATTTCGGATCGTTTCGGGCGACGACCAGCGCACACAATGCGGCAATGTGCGATTTCACCCTCGCCCCAACGACAACAGGCGCACACGGACGGCACAACGTGTGCGCCCGTCCCCGTCAGAGCGAAGCAGGCGCACACGATCGGCGAACGTGTGCGCTGACCACCGCTGCGGCCGCGGGCACACCCTCGGCGGTGCGTCGTCTAGCGGTGCCAGAAACGGCGTTTCCGGGGGCGGGGAGGGGGTGCGGGCTGCTCGTCGCCGGTGTCCGAGGCCGCGCGAGCCAGGGCCGCGGCTGCGACCGCGCGGTCCTCGGGACGACAGCCCGGCGTGACGAGCATCAGGTGGGCCAGCGACTCCTCGATCGTGACCAGCCGGTCGGCCGCCACGGCCGCGTCAAGCCGGGCCCGGACCAGTTCGCGCACCTCAGGGCGCCGACCGGGGTCCCGGAAGGCGGCTGTCACCAGGGCGAACAGTGCCGCGTCGGAAACCCAGTCCTCGACACCGAAGGCGAGGTCGACCAGAACCGCCCGCCGTGTCGACTCCGGCCACGGCTCGTCCTCGCGGTGGCGCAGAATGCCGAGACAGGCCCAGGGCTGTAGCAGGCGGAACCAGTACGCCGGCGTCGATTTCGCCAGGTGCTCCCACCGGGGCATGGCAGGCGGCCCGGGAAGGTGGGCGAGCAGCCCGAGAAGTTGCTCCAGCGGCACCTCGCCGAGGGGTGCGGCCTGAACGAAGGCGGAGAGTGGCGACGCCCACGGCTCCCCGCCGACCTTGTGCAGGGTCCGGATCGCGGCATCCGACGGTGCCGGAACTGCTGGTGTCGGCTCGCTGCCCGCGTACCGCCAGACCGCATGTCGGCCGTTGCGCAACGGCAACCGGATGTCGGGTTCGGGGAAGTCGCCGACACCTATCTCCACCGGTCCGGTGATCCGCCGGCAGGCGGTCATCGCGCTGGGCGGCTCGGCTGCGGACAGGCCCAGCTCGGTCACTTCGAGATCCTCGCCCCGGGCGCGCCGGGCCCCGACCTCGTTGGCCACGTTGATGATGGCCTCACTCGGCATCGGCACCCAGTTGAGCCAGGTCCGCCGTGAACCGGCGAGCGCCACCAGAACGTCGGTCATCTCGCACGGGTGCGGATCGTCGAGCACCGCGACCAGGTCTGCGACGTCCCTGGAGGCTCGGAAGCGGATCGCGTGCCGGGCCGCGTCCTGATGCGCGAATCCCGGGTCGTCGGCCATCTGCCGCAGGTCGGCATCCACATCGCCGGAGAGCATGGCGAGGAGCCTAGCCTGCCGTCGAACCCGTAGACCCGAAATCCGCTCACACCGCGAGCTGACGCGTGTCACGTATAGATCGCCAACTGACCGGCGTCTATTCGCTTGCCGGCAGTGAATCGGCCGGGGCGACGATGGCGTAGGCCGAGAGCACGTCGGATTGGTTTCCCCGCAGGTCGACGATGATCGGTTCGGCTGGCAGGTCACCGATGCCGTTGACCGTCACCTCCCCGTCGCAGGGAACGTCAGTGGTGACCATCGCATCGTCGGAGGCGCCGGGCTTGCCGCTGCGCACCTCGACCGACAGCGTCTTTCCCGGTGTCGTCGACGAACAGGCAGCCTGCACCGCGTATTCCAGTCCGGCACGCGCATTGCGGCGCAGGACGGTCTGGTTGTCGGGGTGACCGTCGTTCTGGGCGAGTACCCGCCGAGACAGCTCACCGGCAACCTCGGAGGGCGGCTGGAGACGAACGGGTGGTGTGCTGGTGGAATCGGCGGTGACCGGGGAGGGCGCGTCCGCACTGTGGGGCGGAGTGGTCGGCGTCGGATGGTTCGTACATCCGGCGAGTGCGGCGGCCGTTAGCAGAGCGAAAAGCACGGCTGTCTGCCGAGAACCTGACATGGGCACATGGTGCCAACCGGCGGCAAGCCGGCCACGACCACCGCCGGACAGCAGCCGATGTGAGCGCATTCAGGAGCGAAGAGCCTTGCCATACCAGACTTCCATGTACGGTCCTGAGCAGTACGCCGGTATCTCGACGTAACCGTGGCGCTGGTAGAGCGATCTCGCCTCGATCAGGTCAAGGCGGGTGTTGAGAACCATCGTTCCCAGGCCGAGTTCGTGTGCCATGCCCTCCAGCTTCTCCAGCAGGAGGTCAGCGCCGCCACGGCCGCGGAACTCGGGGCGCACATAGATCCGGGTGAGTTCGGCGCGTTCCTGATCGAGTACCAGGAACCCGCCGCACGCGACCGGCTCGCCCGAGTGGCGGCCGACGACGAACCCACCCGACGGGGGGACGAGCCGCTCAGCACCGTCGCCGGTCAGTCCCTGATCGATCTCCTCGTCGGTGGCGGGTCGTCGCCAGTACCTGCCGGCGACCTCCGCGTAGTAGTCCCGGCGCAGGCCTCGGGCGTCGGGCGAGTCGAACGCCTCAGGTGTCACGATCCACGAAGTCACCACTATTTCTATCCCGCCGGCCTCATGTTCGAAGCGGTGTGGTGCGGTGGATCTGTCCGATCTACTGTCGGTCGGTGACTGACAAAATGGATCGCAAGCCGGTCAGGCAGCTTCGTCTCGTTGTCGAGGCGGAGGACTTCGCCGAGGCGGTGAGCTTCTACCGGGACGTGCTGGGCCTTCCCGAACAGGCCGCCTTCGCCGGTGAGGGTGACGCCCAGGTCGTGATCCTCGACGCCGGGCGGGCGACCTTGGAGATCGCCAACCTGGCGCAGAAGCGGATGATCGACGACGTCGAGGTCGGGCGTCAGGTGGCGCCGCGCATCCGGGTCGCCTTCGAAGTCGACGACACGGTCGCGCGCACCGCCGAGGCCACGGCGGCCGGTGCCACCGAGCTGGCGCCGCCGACGCGTACACCCTGGAATTCGCTCAACTCCCGGCTTGAAGCGCCGGCCGAGCTCCAGATCACGTTGTTCCAGGAGCTGGCGCCCCAGCACACCGTCGACCTCCACCGGCTCGTGAGTGCTTTCGACGAGGCCGAGTCACGCGGCGACACGGATTCGCTGGATGCCCTGCTCGCCGAGGACTTCCGGTCCATCGGCGAGCAGGGCTTCGTACTCGACAAGGGTCAATGGCTGGGCAAGTTCGCTGAGTTCTCCTACGAGAGCCTGGAGAGCAGTGACATCGAGATCTCCGGCTATGGCCACGCGGCCGTCGTCAGGTGTGTCCAGCGGAGCCGCTCGACCTGGCGCGGGCAGCCGATGGCGTTGACCGTCCGGGTCAGCCAGACCTGGGTCGAGCTGGCCGGGGGCTGGCGGCTGGCCGGCATCCAGTTCAGCGCTCTCGGAAATGATTGACGGCCTCGGCGAAGCAATCACGCGCCCACGTGGATGCCGGGGCGGCGGTCCGGGTCGTCCTCGTGTTCGCGGATGATCTCGCGGGTCACCGGAGCCGTGTCGCCTCGGCCGAGCAGGAAGTAGCGGACCATGTGGACCAGCGGGCTGCCCTCGGCCCAGGCGAAGTGGCAGTGCGGGCGGACCCCTGTGGTGTCGCGCAGCGCGAGCAGGATCGCGGCGATGGCGTTCGGGGCGGCCGGCGCCTCGGCACGCAGAATGCGGTGGCCGGCGACCTCGACCCCGTGGACCGTGAGGGTTTCGCTGAACGCGGACGGGTCGACCACGTCGATCTCCAGGAAGATCACATCGGCGGTGCCGGGTACCGGATTGTCGCCGCGCTGTTCGTGTTCCTTGGCGAGGTATTCCGCGGCGTCACCGGCCTGACGGCGGTTGGCGATCAGGGTGATCCGGCCGTCGTACGCGATGGTGTCGGTGATGAACCGGCGAGCGTCGTCGTCGAACTCGATGTGGTCGGCGCGCAGTTCGGTGGTGCGGGAGACCCGCGAGATCAGTGACACGACGATGATGCCGGCGATGAACATGGCGGAGATCGCCAGGCCGTCCGGCTTGTCGAGGACGTTCTCCACCAGCGCATAGCAGAGGATCGCGGTGAGCAGCCCGAACCCGGTGCCGGCGAGCGGCTGCCCGGCGCGGAAGGCGGTCACCGTGACGGCGAACGCCCCGGAGACCATCATCGCCAGGATGCCGGTGGCGTACGCGCCGGCCTGGGCGTCGACGTCGGCCTCGAAGGCGATGGTGATCGCGACGCTGATGATCGTGTAGACGAGCACGACCGGCCGCACCGCGCGACCCCACTCCGGGGCCATGCCGTAGCCGGGCAGGTACCTGGGCACGATGTTGACCAGCCCGGCCATCGCTGACGCCCCGGCGAACCACAGGATGAGTACGGTGCTGATGTCGTAGACGGTGCCGAAGACCTCACCCAGCTGCTCGTGCGCCAGCCACGCCAGGGCACGGCCGTTGGCGGCGCCGCCCTCGGCGAACTCGGCCGCCGGGATCAGCACGGTGGTGACCAGGCTGCTGGCCAGCAGGTAGACGCTCATGATCAGTGCGGCGCCGGTGAGCAGCTTGCGGGTGTTGTGGATCCGGGAACGCAGCCGCTGCTCGTCGTCGTCGCCGGTGGTGGCGACCAGCGGCATCATGCTGACGCCGGTCTCGAAGCCGGACAGGCCGAGCACCAGCAGCGGGAACGCGAGCACCGCGGGCACGATCAGATCACCGAGGCCGCCGCCCGCGGTGAGCGCAGTCGTCCAGCCCGACCATGCGCCGGGCGTCGTGATGATCTCACCGATCCCGACCGCGATGATCACGGCGTTGAGGCTGAGGAACACCGCCACCAGCGGAATGGCGACGCTGACCGCCTCGCTGAAGCCGAGCAGGAACACCCCGCCAAGGAGCAGGAGCAGAAACACTGTCAGCGGTACGGCGTACCCATGCAAGGCTTGTGGGGTGTGTGGGTTCTCCAGCAGGTGCAGGCTGGCGTCGGCGGCCGACAGGGTGATCGTGATGATCCACGACGTGGCGACGAATCCGAGCAGGACCAGCACGAACACCTTGCCCCGCCAGAACGGGAGCAGCCGTTCGAGCATCGCCACCGACCCGGCGCCGTGCGGGCTCTCCTTGGCCACCCGCCGGTACATCGGCAGCATCCCGAGCAGGGTCAGCACCACGATGATCAGGGTGGCCAGCGGCGACACGACGCCGGCGGCCGCGGCGGCGATCGCCGGCACGTAGGCGAGGCTGGAGAAGTAGTCGACGCCGGTCAGGCACATCACCTTCCACCAGGCGTGCTGCTCGGCGTGTGCCTCACCGGCGGCCGGGCCGACCGGCTGGACCTGGTGCCTGAGCAGCCACCTGGCCAGGGGTCCGCCGCGCTGCGGGCGCTGGGCCGGGGTGTCCACGATGGCGGGGATCGCGTACGTGGACGGGGCGTGACCCGGATCCGTCGGCGCGGCGTCGTCGGTGATCTCCATGGCTGAACTGTCGCCGACGCCACGGGGGAGTGCCCGTCGGCGGGCGTCAAAAAAGCGTTAACAAAACCGGGCCGGTCAGATGTCGAGGTCCTCCACCGACGGCTCGTCGTGGATGGTGCGCAGCGCGAGGGTGTAGAGCTCCGGCGGCAGCAGCGGTTCGAGCTCCTCGGCGGTGTCGACGACGGTGAAGTCGGCCTGGGCGGGGGTGCGCATCCAGGCCTGGTCGGGGGACCAGTCGCCGATCCAGCCGCGCCAGCCGGTCGACCACTTGCGGCTGCGCTCGGC
The DNA here is from genome assembly GCF_040638175.1 of Actinoplanes sp. NPDC026670. Lineage (NCBI taxonomy): Bacteria > Bacillati > Actinomycetota > Actinomycetes > Micromonosporales > Micromonosporaceae > Actinoplanes > Actinoplanes sp. NPDC026670. The sequence goes on along the minus strand of NZ_JBEZXU010000060.1, from coordinate 29,525 downwards.
GTTGGGCCCGACCGGGATGTGCAGTTCGGAACGGGAGTGGTGCACGGCGAAGCGGCCTTTGCCGGTGCGGAACAGCGAGTAGGTCTCGTCGCCCTCGTTGCCGGACGCGGTCCATTCGCCGAGGGCGACGCCGAGGAACCGTTTGATCGACGAGTTGCCGACGCCGACCTTCACGGTGATCTCGTCGAACCCGGATCGTTTGGCCCGCTCGATCTCGACCAGACGGCGCAGGGCGGTGACGATGGCGCCGGAGAGGTTTCCCCCGGTCAGTTCCTGGGCCTGCTGGAGCAGGGGCAGGTCGTCGTCGGCGATGTAGATGGTCTTGTTCGGCATTCGTCTCACCTCTGGACAGGAGTGTACTCATACGTGTACGACTACGTACATGCATACGTACACGGAACCGCCGGTGGAGGTCGAGGATCTCGCTGTCACCTACGGCCGGGTCACCGCCCTGGCCGGGCTGAGTCTGCGGATCGAGGCCGGCACCGTCATGGGTGTCCTCGGCCCCAACGGAGCAGGCAAGACCACCCTGATCAAGGTGCTTTCCACACTCCTCCGGCCGAGCCGCGGCACGGCCCGGGTGATGGGACACGACGTCGTGCGGGACCCGCTGCCGGTGCGCCTGGCCATCGGGCTCGCCGGGCAGTACGCCGCCGTCGACCCGGAACTGACCGGCCGGGAGAACCTGGAGATGGTCGGCCGCCTCTACCGGCTGCCCCGCGCCGAGGCCCGTCGCCGAGCCGGCGAGGTCCTCGAACGCTTCGATCTCACCGCCGCGGCGGACCGCCGGGCCGGCACCTACTCCGGTGGCATGCGACGCCGGCTCGACCTGGCCGCCAGCCTCACCGGCCGTCCACCGGTGCTGCTGCTCGACGAGCCGACCACCGGCCTCGACCCGCGTTCGCGCCAGGAGCTGTGGGCCATCGTGGACGAACTCCGCACCGAGGGAACCACCGTGCTGCTCACCACCCAGTACCTGGAGGAGGCCGACCGGCTCGCCCAGCGCATCGCCGTCGTCGACGCCGGAACAGTGATCGCCGAAGGCGCCCCGGCAGAGCTCAAGGCCGGCGTCGGCACCGACATCCTGCGGGTCCGGCTCGCCGAGCCGGGCACCCTCACGGCCGCGACACCGCTGCTGGCCGACCTCGCCGCCGCGGGCACGGCCGTCCTTTCCGACCCGTCAAACAGCGAGTTGACGGTACGGGTCGCCCGGCCCGACGCCTCGGTCGAGGCGCTACGGCGTCTCGACGACGGAGGGCTGCGCGTGGCCACGATCCAGGTCACCCAGCCCAGTCTCGACGACGTGTTCCTGACCCTGACCGGCCGTACCGCCACCACCGAGGAGTCCCGATGACCGTCACCCAGGCCCGTCCCGGTCTGACCGCGCACGCCGGACGGCAGCGGCTGACTCCCGCCGCGGTGCTGCACGACAGCCGGGTGCTGGCCGGCCGTCAGCTGCGCAAGACCCTGCGCCGGCCCACCTACATCGTGTTCTCGTTCATCCAGCCGGTGATCTTCGTGCTGCTGTTCCGCTACATCTTCGGCGGCGCGATCGACACCGGCGCCACCTCCTACGTCAACTTCCTGATGCCCGGGATCATCGTGCAGACCGCGGTGTTCGGCGCTCTGGTCACCGGGCTCGGCCTGACCGAGGATCTCGGCAGCGGTGTCGTGGACCGGCTGCGGTCACTGCCGATCGCGCGTTCGGCGGTGCTGCTCGGCCGTACCGCAGCGGATCTGATCATGAATGTCCTGACCTTGATCGTGATGATCGGTGTCGGGCTCCTGGTCGGGTTCCGGCCCACCCAGCCGGCCTGGCAGTTGGCGGCGGCGTTCGTGCTGGTGCTGGTGTTCTCGTTCGTCTTCTCGTGGATCAGCGCGTGGATCGGGCTGTCGGTGCGCAACCCGGAGACCGCCCAGTCGGCCGGTTTCATCTGGGTGTTCCCGCTGACGTTCGCCTCGTCGGCGTTCGTGCCGACCGAGACCATGCCCGGCCCGGTGCGGGTGTTCTCCGAGCACAACCCGGTCACGCTCGTCGTCGACGCGGTCCGCGGCCTGACCATCGGCGGCGTCGCCCCGGCCGGTCCCGCGGCCGGCGCGGTGCTCTGGTTCGCGGGCCTGCTGCTGATCTTCGTGCCGCTCACCGTGCGAGCGTTCCGCCGAGCCTGACGCCGTCCACGAGCCGGCTCCTAACGGCCGAGCCGGACCGGGAACGCCGGTGTGCCTGTGGTGAGCAGGGCCGTCAGCGGTGTGCCGAGGTCGCGGGGCGAGAACAGGTCAGGGCCGGTGTAGGCGACGATCTCGGCGAGCGGCCACCAGCGAAAGCCGGCCAGGTTCTCGTCGTGGGCGAGCCGCCGACAGTAGTCAGCCGACGTGCCCGTGTGGTGAACCCGTCAGCAGGCGGATCGCTTAGGCATTTCTTAAGTGGGACTGCTTGAAACTTCAATGACCTGGACCCTAGGTTCACTTCAACAGTTGAGTGATCCGAAGGGGCTTCGCCATGACCGAGACCGCCGCACCCGTTCGCCGCGCCACCTGGAAGGCCACGCTCGCCGCCGCTGCCATCGGTGCGGCCGGTGGCCTGATCGTCAACACGGTGATCGCCACCGCCGCCCGTGCGATGGGCGCCCCGGACGAGTTCCAGCAGCTCACCCTGGCGGTGTATGGGCCACTCACGGTGATCGGCGCGCTGATCGCCGCCGTCGCGTGGCGGCTCATCGTCAACCGCAGCCGCAACGCCGCCGGTGTGCTGCGGATCCTCGTGCCGGTCGTGCTGGTGCTCTCGCTCATCCCGGACGTGCTGCTGCTGTCCTCGAAGTCGCAGCCGGGCACCACCACCGGCGGCGTGATCGCGCTGATCCTCATGCACTTCGGGGTCGCCGTCGCCGCGGTCCCGGCCTTCCAGCGGCTGATGCCGCCGCAGACAAACTCTTGATCTTCGGCTGCGGACCGGTCAATATGTCCGCGGCTGTCACCCATCCACGGACTTCGACCGCCGTTCCCCATCGTTGATCCACGCGGACCAGCCGAATCCCTCTTCAGGCCACCCCGCAAGGAGCACCTCCGGCATGGCATCGAACCATCCCCACACCGGCATCCGCCGGTTCGTCACCGTCACGGTCAGCGCGTTCGCCCTGGTCGTCGCCACCTCGGCGGCGGCCTTCGCCGCGCCGCCGACCGAACTGCCCGGCAACGCCGACATCCTGGAACGGACCTGGCAGCCGGCGTACGACTACGACACGGACGGCTGCTACCCGACCCCGGCGATCGGGCCGGACGGCACCGTCAACGGTGGCCTCAACCCGACCGGCTCGCTCAGCGGCGAGTGCCACGACACGTCCGACCTGGACAACACCAACGGGTACGCCCGGTACCGGTGCAACAACGGGTGGTGCGCCATCGCGTACGGGCTGTACTTCGAGAAGGACCAGGCGCTCGCCAACAGCTCGATCGGCGGGCACCGGCACGACTGGGAGCACGTGGTGGTCTGGGTGCAGAACAACCAGGCCGTCTACGTGTCCACGTCGGCGCACGGCGAGTTCACCGTGCACCCGGCGAGCAGTGTCCTCTGGGACGGCACCCACCCGAAGATCGTCTACCACAAGGACGGCGCGAGCACGCACGCCTTCCGCCTCGCCGGTTCCGGCGACGAGCCGCCGGAGAACGCCTACGGCGCCTGGCAGTACCCGTCACTGGTCGGCTGGAACGGATACCCCAGCACCACGATCCGCGACACGCTGAGCAACTACGACTTCGGCAGCGCCAACTTCGGTCTCAAGGACGGCTATTTCGCCACCACCCTGACCCGGGCCATGCCGTCCGGGATCACCTTCGACCCGGGCTCCACCGCCACCAACGACCTCAAGCTGGTCAACCGGGCCACCGGCAAGTGCCTCGACGTGTACGACTGGTCGACCGCCGACGCCGGCGAGGTGCTCCAGTGGACCTGCACCGGCGGCGCTAACCAGCGCTGGCAGGTCGAGCCACTGGGCGACGGCACGAGCCGGCTCGTCAACGCCAACAGCGGCAAAGTCCTCGACGTGTGGAACTGCGGCACCGCCGACGGCACGAACATCGAGCAGTACACCTGGTGGAACAACGCCTGCCAGCGGTGGCAGCTGGTGGACACCGACAACGGCTGGTTCCGCCTGCTCAACCCGAACAGCGGCAAGGTCGCCGACGTCGCCGACTGCGGCAGCGCCGACGGCGTCGACGTCCGGCTCTGGACCTGGCTGGGCAACTACTGCCAGCAGTGGTCCTTGCAACCCTGACGCTAAAACCAGTCGGCCCGGCGGCCGATGAGACGGGCATGGCGGGTCCGCTGTTCGGTGATGCGCAAGTGGCCGGTGTGCTGCTGCGTGACCCGCTGCGGCTACGGGCGCTGCGTGCCACCGGCCTGCTGGACGGTGCCGGCGGCCCGGGCCTGGACCGGCTCACCCGGCTGGCCGGGCGGCTGGTGGGCGTACCGATCGCGGTGGTGTCGATGGTCGACGCGGAGCGTCAGGTCTTTCCGAGTGGAATGGGGGTTCCGCAGGCGTCCTCGACGCCGTTGTCGCATTCGTTCTGCCAGCACGTCGTGGCGGGTGACGGTCCGATGATCGTCACCGACGCCCGGTCCGATGCCCGGGTTCGCGACAACCCGGCGGTCGCCGAGTCCGGGGTGATCGCCTACGCCGGATTCCCGCTGCGCTCGCCGCAGGGCCAGCCGCTCGGCACGTTCTCGGTCGCCGACCGCCGGCCCCGCGCCTGGACCGACGACGAGCTGCACATCCTCGAGGACCTTTCGGTCGCGGCGGAATCCGAGATCGCGATGCGGTTGACGCACGCCGAACTGGTGTTCGAGTCACAGCGCCGGCAGGCGATCCTGGACGCGGCCAAGGAGACCGGCCGGCTGCGGACCATCATCGCCGTACAGCGGGAGGTCGCCGCCGCGGCCGCCGACCGGGACCGGATGCTGCCGCTGGTCGCCGAACGGGCGATGGAGGCGCTGCCCGGCGCGGACGCGGCGATGGTCGGCATGGTCGAGGGCGACGAGATCCACGCGGTGGCGGCGACCGGAGCGCTGCGCGCGTTCGCCGGAGCGCGGGTTCCGGTCGCCGGTTCGCTGGCGGGTCTGGTGGTCTCCTCGGGCACGACGTTGCGCTGCGACGACGCCGCCGACGACGACCGGGTCAAACGGGCCAACGGGATCTCCGCGACGGTCGGGTCGATGATCGTGGCGCCGCTGTTCGCCGACGGCCGGGTGTTCGGCACCCTGGGCGTCTCCAGCCCGCGGGCGCACGCGTTCGACGATGCGGACACCGAACAGCTGACCCTGATGGCGGACGCGCTGACCGGCGCGCTGCGGCACACCCAGACGAACTCGGCGTTGCAGGCCAGCGAGGCCCGGTTCCGGTCGGCGTTCGAGGCCAGCCCGCTCGGGATGGTGCTGACCGACCTGGCGCCGGGCAATGTCGGGGTGGTGCTGCGGGCCAACGCCGCGATGGCCGCGATCACCGGGTATCCCGTCGCCGCGCTGACCGGGATGCGGATCCACGAGTTCCACCAGGCGGACGAGTACGACGCGACAGACGACACCCTGCGGCGGCTGCGCGGTGGGGACACCGACCGGTTCACCACGGCCAAGCGGTACCGGCACGCCGACGGGCACACCCTGTCGGTGCAGGTGCACATCGCGGTCATCCGGGACGAGCAGAACCAGCCGCGGTACCTGGTCTCGCAGGTGGAGGACGTCACCGAGCAGCGGGAGGTCGCCCAGCAGCTACGGCAGCGGGCTCAACTGCTGGACCTGACCCAGGACGCGGTGATCGTACGGGACCTCGACGGCCGCATCACCTACTGGAACCCGGCGGCCGAGCGGATCTACGGCTGGACGGCCGACGTCGCGTGCGGCGACGACCTGGGCCGGCTGCTCGGTGCCGACTCCGCCGAAGACGTCGACGAGGCGCTCGACGCACTGGGCGTCTGGGCGGGTGAGCTGGAACATCGGCGTGCGGATGGCCGTACCGTGATCGTCCTGGCCCGGAAGGCCCTGCAACGTGACTCGGACGGCAGACCGGTGGCGGTCCTGTCGATCAACACCGACGTCACCGCCCGTCGTGCCGCCGAACTGGCTCTGCGGGAGAGCGAGCTGCGGTTCCGTACCCAGTTCGCGCACTCGGCGGTCGGGCAGGTCATCCGCGGCCCCGACGGCCTGATCCAGGAGGTCAACCCGGCGTTCGCGGCCATGATCGGCTATCCGGCCGAGGAACTGGTCGGCACCAGCGCCAGCCGGCACATCGCCCCGGACAGCGACCAGCGCCGGCAGCGGGCCCGCTCGCTGGCCGGCGTGCATGCCGGGCAGTCCGACTCCTACCAGCAGCAGTGCCGGCTGATCTGCGCCGACGGCCGGCTGCTCGACGTCGACGCCACGGTCTCGGCGATCCGCGACGACACCGGCCAGCCGGTCCGGTTCGTCGCCATGTTCCAGGACATCAGCGCCCGGGTCGCGGCCGAGGCGGCCCGGGACACCGCGATCGCCGACCTGGCCGGCCGCAACACCCAGCTGGAGGACGCCAACCAGCTCAAACAGGACCTGATCGGCATGCTCGGCCACGAGATCGGCAACCCGCTGTCGTCCATCCTCGGATACACCGAACTGCTCACCGAGAACGCCGGCGGCGTGCCGGCCGAGAAGCAGAAGGGCATGCTGGCGGCGATCGACCGCAACGCCCACCAGCTCGACGGCATCGTCCGCGAGGTGCTCACCATGGTCACCCTCGACGCCGGGCGGATGACCGCCGTCCCGGAGCCGGTGGCCGTCCGGCGGCATCTCGAGGACGCGCTGGCCAACACCGGCGCCGACGGCGCCGTGATCGACTGCCCGGCGGATCTGGTCGCCTCGGTGCAGCCGCGGCACCTCGCGCAGATCCTGACGAACCTGCTGTCCAACGCGGCGAAGTACGGCGGCGGCGCCACCGCGATCACCGCCGCCACCCGCGAGGCCGGGGTACGGATAGCGGTCCACGACGCCGGCCCGGGGGTTCCGGCCGAACTGCGTGAGCACCTGTTCGACAGGTTCAGCCGGGCCACCGGCACCGCCGCGACGGTCAACGGAACCGGGCTCGGCCTGTACATCGTGCGTGAGCTCGCCCGCGCCAACCACGGCGACGTCCACTATGAGCCCGCGCCCGGACACGGCTCGATCTTCGTGCTCACCCTCCCCCTTCCGTGATCTATGTCTCACTGTTAGGGGTCCTTACTGATTGATGAATGCCGCTACCTTTTCGATGCCGCTCCACATCGGAGCGACGAATCGCCGCTCTACACGGGGGCGGAAGAAGGAGAGGCAAATCATGCGCAGAAGGATCATCGGGGTCGCCGCGGCGGCCATCGCCGGTCTCGGTGGCGTGGCCGTCAGCCCGGTCGCGGCCCAGGCCGCCGTCAGCTGCGGCGCGCCCAACTACACGGCCAACTGGGTCGGCGTGACCTGCTCGGGCTCCGGCAGCTTCCGGGTCGGCGCCACCTGCCTGATCCTCGGATCCGGCGGCCAGTCATACCTCCAGTGGGGTGGCTGGAAGGCCGCGCCGACCACCAACTACGCCAACTGCCGCAGCGGCACCGCCCCGCTGGCGGGTTCGGCGCGCCTCCAGGTCCGCTGACCCGGTAGCCCCACCGGCGGCCCACCGCGCGACACGTTCGCCGGTGGGCCGCTCGCCCTTCCATGGCAATCCGGTGTCATGCCCGGTCGGCGATGCTGACTCGCCAGTCAGTCCGGCAACCCCGAAAGGCAAGGGCATGATCATCCCGTACGACCGGAGGCGGCTCCGCCGCAGCCTGACCGCCGCCGCGAGCCTCATGATCGTCGCGCTGTCGGCGGCGCTGGCCCCCGCCGCCCCGGCGGCGGCCGCCGAATTCCCGTTCTACCAGCTCCGCAACCTCAACCCGGGCGCACAGAGCCGTTGCGCCGGCGTCGAGGGCGGCGACATGCGCAACCTCAGCCGGATCATCCTGTGGACCTGCCTGCCGAACAAGGACCAGTTCTGGCGGGTCGACACCAGCAGCGCCCGGCACTCGATCGTGAACCTCAAGTCCTCGTTCTTCTGCCTGGGCGTCCTCGGCGGCAGCGGGGCACAGGGCGCGCAGGTGGTCGTCAACCAGTGCGACAGCACGCCCAACCAGACGTGGCGGCTGTGGCCGAGCAGCGCGTGCGGCGGCTACATCGTGGTCAACGAGCAGACCGGCTACCTGCTGAGCGTCGAGGGCCGCAGCACGTCCAACGGCGCGCCGGTGATCATGTGGCCGCACGGCAGCACCCCCGACCAGACCTGGTGCCTCCAGAACCCGGTCGTCGTCTGACACCCGCAGACTCCGGCCGACGTGGCGGGCGGCCGGAATCTGCCCTACTTTTCGGCAGGTGGATCAACCGTCGGCTCTGCTCGTCACCGGGACCGTCGGCTCGGGGAAGACCTCGGTGGCCGACGCGCTCGGTGACCTGCTGGCCGATGCCGAGCTTCCGAACGCGGTCATCGATGTCGACTGGCTTCGCCGCTCGTGGCCCGCTCCACCCGGCGATCGCTTCAATCGGGGCATCACCCTGCGCAATCTGCGTGCCGTCGCCCGCAACTACGTCGACGCGGGTGCGCTCCGGCTCGTTCTGGCCGGCGTCATCGAGAGTCGTGCGGAACGCGACGCGTACCGGATCGCCTTGGGTGTGCCTCTCGCGGTCTGCCGCCTGACCGTTGACCTGCCGACGGTCCGGCAGCGGCTGACTCGGCGTCACCAGGACGATCCCGACGGCCTGCGCTGGCACCTCGACCGGTCGGGCGAACTGGACGAGATCCTGCGACGGGCGCGGGTCGAGGACGTCACCGTCGAGGTGACCAGCAGGTCGGTGCGCCAGGTCGCCGAGGCGGTCCGGGACGCGGTCGGCTGGTAGGGCAGTTCCCGACCACCGCGGCCCCTCCGGCCGTCGCTGAGCCTGGTAAAGCGCCCGGCATTCCGGTGGTGAGCGACGGCTGGCGCTCTCCGCCGTCGCGTAGCGCGGTAATGCCGCCGTATTGCGTTGATCAACGTGAGTTGGGCGGCGTCGGTGAAGTCCCGGCTGGTCGTGGCCGCTGTCTATGGCGTTTGCGGGTTCAGGGGTGCAGGCCCGATGTGTTGATGTTGTGAGCCGGGTGCGCCGAAACGTTGCGTACAGCGCGGGTGGATCGCCGAGCGGTGCGGTATCGGTGCTTCCCGGCCTGAGTCGGCCGCCGGGCGGCACGGCGCGGTTGCTAAAACGGCCGGGAAGCAGCCACTGCGCGCCGCTGGGCGACCTCCTCGGCCCGGGAAGCAGCGGTGCTGTGCCGCTGGGCGATCGCCTCAGGCCCGGTAACAGCCGTGCCGCGCCGCTGGGCGATCGGATTCGGCTGTTGACCCGCAGAAGGCGGACGACCGTGGCGTGCTCCCGGCTTGGGGCGCTGATGTGCGCTGTGCCGTGTTCGTTCAGGTCGCGGCCGCCTGCCTCCGCCGACATCCAGTAAAGATCGACTTACGTTGAGTGACACTGTTCGCGTCAGCCGTCGCTTACCGCGGTAAAGCCGCACGCATTCCAGTGCTCAGCGACGGCTGGCGGTCCTGGCCGTGACCCCGCCGATTGAGGGCTTTTCAGTGGCTCAGGACGGCCTGGCGGACCCGGTGGCGGCGCAGGCTGAATGCGAGGTCGGCGAGCGAGATCAGGATGATCACCGCGACGATCTCCTTGGCGGTACGGTCGGCCGCCCCCGAGACGAAGACGGGGTTGGCCAGCACCCAGGTCAGCACCACGCAGAGGACCAGGCTCAGGCCCAGCTCGGTCTGGTCACTCCACGACGCCCGGCGTCCCTGTGCGATCACCGCCGCCTGGAGCAGCAGACTCAGCGCCAGCAGGGCGAGCACGATCGGTCCGCGTACCGCAAGGAAGTCGTTGTCGTAAGCCATGGCGTCGTAAGCCGCCGGCGCCGCGTGCCCACCGGAGACGACGCGCAGCATGGCCGCGGGGTCGGCGAGCGACAGCGTGCCCAGGATGTAGAAGGCGAGCGCCGCCGCCCGCCCGGCCCGGCTGATCCGGTCGGTCGGAACCGGCCGGGGTTTCCATGCCGCGTCCGGATGCCGCCGGCGCCACCAGGCCGCGACCGCGAACCAGGCGACGAGCAGCCCGAGCCAGGCGAACAGGAACGGTGTCGCCCGGTCGATCGCCGCAGCCAGGTCACGCTGTGCCGGCGCATGGTCGATGAGCTCGCCGAGCACGGCCCCGGCCAGGAGGAGAACGCCGCCGCCGAGGCCGAGGGTGAACAGCCGCCGGGTGTCGGACGGGTCGATGAGGACGATCGGCGCCCGGTAGCGGGCGGCGACGTCGGCGGGTCGCCCGAACCCGGCGAGCACGGCGGCGACGGCGTCGTCCCGGCCGGGCCGGGTCTCGGCGGCGTCGGCCACCTCCTGGGTGATCAGGTCACGGAGCTCGCGGGCCACGTCGGCCCGCTGCCGGTGGGGTGTCAGCAGCACGACCTCGGCCACATATCCGTCGATCATCTCGTCAGCTGTCATCGCCCCGCCCCTCGTCCAGGATGTCGTCCATCGCCTTGGTCATGCCGTGCCAGGTGGCGGTGAGCCGGGCGAGCAGGTCGCCGCCGGCGTCGCTGAGCACGTAGTAGCGCCGGGACGGCCCGTGGGTGGCGCGCCACTCGCTGGTCAGCACGCCCTGGCTCTCCAGTCGCCGGAGCAGGGGGTAGAGGGTGCCCTCCTCGATCGGCAGCCCGGCGGCGATCAGCGATTGGCGCAGCTCGTAGCCGTATCGCAGGGTCCGCAGCCGGGACAGCACGGCAAGCACCACGACCCCACGGCGAAGCTCGAGTTCGAGCTTGTCGTGCACGTCACCTACCATGTGCCACATCGTACTGTATGGCACACAGTAGCACGAGGGCTTTACATGACAGTTAAGTTAACTAATAATTAGACCTCCGTCGATCGATACGGAGGTTCCCTTTTGTCCCGCCCCCGTTCCCTCATCCTGTCCATGGCCGCCGCGATCACCACCGCCGCCCTGGCCCTCGTCGCCGTCAGCCCGGCCGAAGCAGCCGCCACCACCGCCACCTTCGCCAAGACCTCCGACTGGGGTTCCGGCTGGCAAGGTGAGTACACGATCACCAACGGCGGCACGTCCGCCATCACCTCGTGGAAGGTCGAGTTCGACCTGCCGGCCGGCACCGGCGTCGGCTCCTACTGGGACGCCCTGCTCACCACGTCCGGCCAGCACTTCACCTTCACCAACCGATCCTGGAACGGCACCATCGCCCCGGGCGCTTCAGTCAAATTCGGCTTCCTGGGTACGGGACCCGCCGCCCCCACCGGATGCAAACTCAACGGCGCGTCGTGCACCGGAACGACCGGCCCGTCCCCGTCGCCGTCCTCGTCGGTGACCACCCCGGTGCCCGGCGCCACCCCGCTGGCCCGCAACGGACAGCTCCGGGTGTGCGGCCGCCAGCTGTGCAACCAGATCGGCAAACCGGTCCAGCTGCGCGGCATGAGCACCCACGGCCTCCAGTGGTACGCGAACTGCGTCAACGACAGCTCCCTGAACGTGCTGGCCCGGGAGTGGGGCGCCGACGTCCTGCGGATCTCGATGTACATCCAGGAGGGCGGTTACGAGACCGACCCGGCCGGCTTCACCGCCAAGGTCAACGACTACATCCAGAAGGCCTACGACCGGGGCATGTACGCGATCGTCGACTGGCACATGCTCAGCCCCGGCGACCCCAACTTCAACCTGGCCCGCGCCAAGACGTTCTTCCAGCAGGTGGCGGCGAAGAACAAGGACAAGACCAACATTCTGTACGAGATCGCGAACGAGCCGAGTGAGGTGCACTGGTCGGCCATCAAGTCGTACGCCGATCAGATCATCCCGGTGATCCGCGCCCAGGACCCGGACGGTGTCGTGCTGGTCGGCACCGAGGACTGGTCGTCGCTCGGCGCCTCGGGCGACGGTCAGGGCGTGGCCCGCATCCTGGCGAACCCGGTGAACGCCACGAACATCATGTACACGTTCCACTTCTACGCCGCCTCGCACGACGACTACTACCTGAACACGTTCCGCGACGCGATCAGCAAGCTCCCGATGTTCGTGACCGAGTTCGGCACCCAGGAGGCGACCGGCGACGGAGGCAACAACTTCACCCGGGCCCAGCAGTACCTGGACCTGATGGCCCAGAACAAGGTCAGCTGGGTGAACTGGAACTACTCCGACGACATGCGCTCCGGCGCGGTCTTCACCGAGGGCACCTGCGCGGCCGGCGCCTATTCCGGCACGACCCGCCTGAAGCCGGCCGGCGCCTGGATCCGCGACCGGATCCGCACCCCGGACGACTTCTGACCCTGGTGACACGGCAGTCCAGGACGCCAGTGGCGCCCTGGACTGCCGACCGGAACCGCCATTCCGGCGACAGCCACACGCTTTGGTTCGCTTGATGCCCCCGTATTGCTCACCAAGCGCCGGCCTGTTGCTGATCACGCTAGGAGCCCCGCAGTTGATCGCCCAGAGCCAATTCGAGGGTGTCTTGACGGTGCCACTTAAGATCTCCGGACGTGAATGTGGCCATCCGGCTGGACCGGACCGGAGGGCTGGCCGGGCAGATCTATCGGCAGCTGCGTGACGCCGTCCTGGACGGCCGGCTCCGGCGCGACGAGGCACTGCCGTCCAGCCGCGAACTGGCCGAGCATCTCCAGGTCTCCCGCAACACGGTGACCGCCGCCTACGACCGCCTGGTCGCCGAGGGCTATCTGACCAGCCGTCCGGGCGCCGGAACCTTCGTCAACTCCCTGTCCCTGACCGAACCGGCCGTCCCGCAGCCGCCGCCGGGCCCGCTCACACCCCGCGCGCTGGTGCAGTCGATGCCGGTCCCGCCCGATTTCAGCACCGCGCCGGAGTTCGATTTCCGGGTCGGCGCGCCCGACTCCCGGCTGTTCCCGTACGCGTCCTGGCGCCGCCTGCTGGCCGACCAGTTCCGCCTGTCGGCGGTGGGCACCGGTATGCCTGTCGAACCGGCGGGGCATCTCGGGCTGCGTACCCTCATCGGCCGTCATCTTCGAACCGCCCGTTTCATCGAGACCGATCCGCGGGACGTGCTGGTGACCTGCGGGGTGCAGCAGGCACTCGATCTGATCGGGCGGGTGCTGCTCGAACCCGGCGCGACGGCGGCGGTCGAGGAGCCCGGTTACGCCCCGCCGCGACTGATCTGGGCGGCCCAGGGCGCCCGGGTGACCGGTGTCCCGGTCGACGAGCAGGGCCTGATCGTGGAGGCGCTGCCCGCCGACGCGCGGCTGGTCTACGTGACGCCGTCCCACCAGTACCCGACGGGTGTGGCCCTGTCGCTGCGGCGGCGGGTCGAGTTGCTGGCGTGGGCGCAACGGCACGACGCGGCGATCGTCGAGGACGACTACGACAGCGAGTTCCGCTACACCGAGCAGCAGCTGGAGCCGCTGCACAGTCTCGACCGCAGTGGCCGGGTCCTCTACGTCGGTTCGTTCTCCAAGGTTCTGCTGCCCACGCTGCGGCTGGGTTTCCTGCTGCACCCGCCGTCGCTGCGGCACGCGCTGCACGCCGCCAAGTTCCTCACCGACTGGCACACTGGCCTGCCGGTTCAGGCCGCCATGGCGGATTTCCTGGAGCAGGGCCTGTTCGTCAGGCATCTGCGGCGGGTCCGCCGGGTGTACCGGCAGCGTCACGACCGGATCGCGGCTGCGCTCGCCGGTCCGCTGTCGGCGCATCTCACGGCGGTGCCTTCGGCCGCCGGCTTACATCTGAGCGCGATGGTACGGGGCACCGGCGCCGCCGAAGCGCTGGTCCGGGCCCAGGCCGCCGGCGTGGGTCTGGCGAGTTTCCCGGAGATCGCCGCCGCGCCGCCCGACCCGCCGGGAGTGGTCTTCGGCTACGGCATGATCGACGAGCGCCGGATCGAGGAGGGCCTGGCCCGCCTCCAGCGCTGCCTGGACGCCGACTGAGCAGAGTGCACCTGGAGCGCAACCTCCGGGAGTGTCACGTCCGCCACACCTATGCCGATGAGTGACGAGGGGAGTGGCTGCGGGAAGGCGAGGATATGTCGGCACGGGTGGCATCGTGGTGGCTCTTCGGGCTGCTCGCTGTCGTGCTGGCCGGTCTGTCCGGTTTCGCAGTGTTCGGGTCGTGGCGGCAGTCCGCGATCGTCGACGAGCTCGCCCACGACAGCGCCAGCACCGACGCCTATCAGGAGGCGGCGTACGCGCTCAGCTGGGAGATGTCGCTGATCCAGGCGTCGCTGCGGGAACCGCACGGCGAGGAACGCTGGCAGCTCTCCGCCGTGCACACCCAGGCCCAGGGCGCCATGGAACGCATGGCGGTCGTCGACACCGAGCATTCGAAGGTCACCGCCGGGCTGGTCGAGGCGCACCGCAACCTGAACACCGAGGTGGCCACCTACCTGCGGGCGATCGACCTCGGTGACACCGAGACCGCCGAGCAGACCCTCGAATGGACCATCGAACCGGCCGCCAAGGCGATCATGGCCGCGGTGGTGTCCGAACGCCGGATGCATCTCGCGGAACACGCCGACCAGCAGGCGGCGGGACAGCACGAGTCCCGGATTCTGCGGTGGGGGAGCGCCCTGACCTTCCTGGCCAGCCTGATCGTGATCGTGCTGTTCGCGTACTCGGCGCGCGTACACCGGCGGCAGGTCGAAGCGACCGCCGGCACCGACCCGCTCACCACCCTGCCGAACCGCGTCGCCTTCGCCACCCGGACCGGCCGCGCGATCGCCGAGGAGGCCAGCCACCGCCGGCGCCGGGACCGGTCGCAGCGGGGACGGGTGACCGTGCTGGTGGTCAACCTCGACGGCTTCCGCGACGTCAACGAGCAGCTCGGCCACGGTGCCGGCGACCTGCTGCTCACCCAGGTCAGCCAGCGGCTGCGCGACTCGGTGCGGGAGCAGGACGTCGTCGCCCGGCTCGGCAACGACGAGTTCGCCGTACTGCTGCGCGACGCCGACCCGGCCATCGGCGAGGTCGTCGCCGCCCGGGTGACCAGTGCTTTCGACGAGCCGTTCCGGATCGGCGACCTGACCGTCGACCTGGAGGTCAGCATCGGCGCCGCCACCGCCGCGCCCTGCGAGGACGTGCCCACGCTGCTGGGCCACGCCGACTCCGCCATGAACCTGGCCAAGACCAAGCGCCTCGGCTTCCGCCGCTACGCGGCCGGCCACCCCGCCGACGACTCCCACGCCCGCCTCGCCCTGCTCGGCGACCTGCGCCGCGCCCTCGACAGCACCGGCGAGATGACCCTCAACTACCAACCGAAATTCAGCATCGGTACGGGCGCCCTGATCGGTGTCGAGGCGCTGGCCCGCTGGCAGCACCCGACCCGGGGACCGGTGCCGCCGGGCGAGTTCGTGCCCGTGCTGGAGACGACCACGCTGATCCACAGGTTCACCCACCAGGTGCTGACCCAGGCGTTGACGCAGGCCCGGACCTGGGCGGATGCCGGCCACCGGGTCCAGATGGCGGTCAACATCTCCACCCGGTCACTGCTGGACACCGGTTTCCCCGACCGGCTCGCCGAACTCCTGACCGAGACCGGCGTGCCCGGCGACCAGCTGTGCATCGAGGTGACCGAGCACAGCATCATGAGCGACCCGGACACCGCCATCGAGACCCTCACCCGGATCCGGAACCTGGGCGTCAAGACCGCGGTCGACGACTACGGCACCGGCTACTCCTCGATGTCGTACCTGCGGCTGCTGCCCCTGGACGAGCTCAAGATCGACCGCTCGTTCGTCAAGGACATGTGCACCGACCACAGCAGCCGCGCCCTGGTCGCCTCCACCACCGACCTGGGCCACACCCTCGGCCTGACCGTCGTGGCCGAGGGCATCGAGGACGCCGCGACCTTCGCCGCGCTGCGCGAGCTCGGCTGTGACCTGGCCCAGGGCTACCACCTGGCCCGCCCGATGCCCGCGCAGGCGCTGACCCGCCACCTCCGCGAACAGACCCTCCAGGCCGCCTGACCCGGTATCAAATGGGCCTGGACGCTGGCCGGATCACCCGTGGGGAGGCCGCAACGTGGTCGGGACCCGGCTACGGTTGGGCACTATGACGACCTACTCTGGTCCGGCGAGACTGACCCTCGCCAGCGGCACTCAGGTGTCCGGCATGGCTTCGCTCAGCACCAATCAGCGCGGAGGTGTCGCCGGCTGGGGCGGCACGTTCCGCCCGGACCAGAACAGCGAGGAGATCCGTAACGCTGGTGAGGGGTTTTCCCTGGAGTTGCCCTACGACCAGATCGGGTCGGTCTCCATCGTCGGTGTCCGGAAGTTGCTCGCGACGCAGATCCTGGTGACACTCGCCGGTGACGGCCCCGTTCCGTTCTGACCGTTCACCGACGCATCCTGGAGATCCTTACACTCTCGAAGTGACGGTCTGTTCGGGATCTTGAAGTCCTTGTAGCCCGCGTCAGTTCTTCTGTCCCGGGTGACCCGGTCGGCGGCTGCCGACGGGGGTGACGCCGGAGCAACGCGTCGAATCGCTTGCCGTGACTTGACGCGACTTGCAGCCCGTACCTCATCTTGATCAAGAATTGCGCAATTGCTCTTCCCCATCCTCGTCAGCGTCGGCCTCCATGGGCCGGTGCGGGCGAACCGAAGAGCAAGGGCGGCAGTGGACGTATCTCAGGACACCAGAACCAGATCGGCCGTGGGGCCACGCTGGACACTCGCGGTGGTGTGCATCGCGATCTTCATGCTCACCCTGGACGTGACGATCGTGTCGGTCGCGCTGGCCGGCATTCAGGACGAGCTGGACGCGTCCCTGTCCGCGTTGCAGTGGGTGGTCGACGGCTACACCCTGCCGCTGGCCGGCGGACTGCTCAGCGCGGCCGTCCTCGGCGACCGGATCGGCCGGCGGCGCATCTTCGTCGCCGGGCTGGTGATCTTCACGGTGGCGTCGCTGGGATGCGCCCTCGCCGGGACGTCGGCGACGCTGATCGCGGCCCGCGCCGTGCAGGGCATCGGCGCGGCGATGCTGTTCGGCACCGCGTTGCCGCTGCTCGGAGCCGCGTTCCCGGAGGCCGCCCAGCGGGCCCGGGCGGTCGGTGTGTTCGGTGCCAGCTATGCGGCGGCCACCGCGGCGGGGCCGCTCGTCGGTGGGGTGCTGGTCGACGGGCCTGGCTGGCGGTGGATCTTCCTGATCAACGTGCCGCTCGGCCTGCTGACCCTGCTCGGCTGTCTGCTGCTGGAGGAGTCCCGGCCGGACCGGGCGCCCCGCAACGACTGGGGTGGCGCGGTGCTGCTCAGCGGCGCCCTGCTGGTGCTGCTGCTGGCCCTGATCCGTGGTAACGACGACGGCTGGGGGAGCCCGCTCATTCTGGGCCTCTTCACGGCCGGGGCGGTGCTGCTGGCCGGTTTCGTCCAGTGGGAGCGCCGGGTCACCGATCCGATGCTGTCGCTGCGCCTGTTCCTGCGGCCGGCGTTCGCGGGCGTCGCCCTCCAGTCCTTCGCGACGGCCGCCACCCTGGTTGCGGCGACCTACTACCTCGCGCTGCACCTGCAGAACGTGGCCGGGCACTCGCCGCTGGGAACCGGTCTGCGGGTCCTGCCGCTGACCGCCACGGCGCTGGTGGCGGCGCCGGTCACCGCGGCTCTGGTACGCCGTACCGGCACCACACCGCCGCTGATCGGTGGTCTGCTGCTCGCCGGCGCCGGGCTGCTGTGCATGGCCTTCATCGACACGGACGGCTCGTCGGCCGTACTCACCGTGGGTTTCGTCCTGGCGGGCCTGGGCCTCGGGGCGGGCGCCGCGGCGACCGCCGCCGCCGCTCTCGCCGCGGTCGAGCCCACCGAAGCGGGCATGGCCACCGGCACCGTCAACACGATGCGCCAGATCGGCACGTCCGCCGGGGTCGCCGCGCTCGGAGCGCTGATGCAGGCGCAGGCGCGGGACAACGCCTCCGCGGAGATCGCCGGACTGGGCCCGGCGGTACCCCAGGACCTGCTGCTCAGCGAGATCGGCGCCGGCCTCGCCCGGCACGCCGGACAGTATCTGCCGCCCGGTGTACGTGAGACGGCTGCGTCGATCGCGACGTCGGCGACCGGCGACGCCGTCGGGGCCGTCTTCCTGACCGCCGGGGTGGCAGCCCTGGCCGCCGCCGCGCTGTGCGCGCTGCTGCTGACCCGGCGCACGGCCGCCCCTTCCTCCTCCCTGTGATCGATTGGCGAGATCGATGAGTTCACTGCTTCTGCCGGTAGTCGCTGTCCAGGCGATGTGGAAACGCCACCGGAAGGTGCCGATTCCGTCGGCCACCGGCCCCACTTCGGGGATGACGCCCGGCGGTGAGAAGGCCCTGCGGATCGCGGTGGTGGGCGACTCGCTCGCCGCGGGCTACGGCGTCGAGACGCACGATCAGGGTTTCGGCGGATCCCTCGCCCGCGATCTGAACGGGCTCACCGGCCACACGGTCGCCTGGCACGCGGTCGGGCAGTACGGCTCGACCATCCGCCGGGTCCGGCACCGGCTGCTTCCGAGGCTGACCGGCTCGTACCACATCGTCGTGGTGGTCGCCGGCGCCAACGACGTGCTCGGCGGCCGGCAACCACAGGAGTGGGCCGACGACCTGACCGCCGTCGTGTCGGCACTGAGCCGGGACACCACCCACGTCATGGTGGCGGGCATCCCACCCTTCGCGGAATTGCCGTGCATGCCCCGGATCCTCGGGCGTCACCTGGCGAAACAGGCGGAGGCACTCGACCGGGCCGCACAGCGGGTGTGCGCCGGGTTCGATGCCGTCACCTGGGTCGATGGGCAGGTGCTGTTGCCGTACCGTCCCGAATACTTCTCCCCGGACGGCTTCCACCCCTCGGCCGCCGGCTACCGCCGCTGGTCCGCGGCCGTGGCCGCGGAGATCCCGGTCCCGAGCGTCACCGGCCCGCGCTGATCGGCGCCGCCCTGCACCAGCGCCATCGCCTCGGCGTAGTGGCAGGCGGTGAGGTGGCCCTCGCCGTTGTCGGTGAGGGCCGGCGCCTCCTCGGCGCACCTCCGTCGCTCGCCGTCGCTGAGCTGCCCGGCGAACTTCGGGCACCGGGTACGAAACCGGCACCCGCTCGGCGGGTCGACCGGGCTCGGCACGTCGCCCGCCAGGATGATTCGCTGCCGGCTCCGCTCCTTGCGCGGGTCCGGCAGCGGGATCGCCGAGATCAACGCCTGGGTGTACGGGTGGGCCGCCCGCACGAACAGGTCCTCGACAGGCGCGATCTCCACGATGCGCCCGAGATACATGACCGCCACCCGGTCGGCGACGTGCCGGACCACCGCGAGGTCGTGCGAGATGAACAGGTAGGACAGCCCGAACTCGTCCTGCAGGTCCTCGAGGAGGTTGACGATGCCGGCCTGGACGGAGACGTCCAGCGCCGACACCGGCTCGTCGAGGACCAGCACCTTGGGCCGCAACGCGAGCGCCCGGGCCACACCGATGCGCTGGCGTTGGCCGCCGGAGAACTCGTGGGCGTACCGGTTGCCGTGCCCGGCTTCGAGCCCGACGGTGTGCAGCAGGTCGCGGACGGTCTCACGGCGGTACACGCCGTGGACGCGCAACGGCTCGGCGACCAGTTCGTGCACCGTCATCTGCGGGTCCAGCGACGCGTACGGGTCCTGGAAGACGATCTGCATCTCCCGGCGCAGTGGCCGCATCTGTGCACGGGACAGCGGCACGATGTCGCGGCCCCGGTAGTGGACGGCGCCGGCGGTGGCGGGAAGAAGGTTGAGCAGCAGCCGCCCGGTGGTGGTCTTGCCGCAGCCGGACTCGCCGACCAGGCCGAGGGTCTCGTGCGGGTAGATGTCGAAGTCGACGCCGCAGACCGCGTGCACGTCGCCGATCTGTCTCCGGAGGACGCCGCGCGACCGCACCGGGAAGTGCTTCACCAGCCCGCGTACCGAGATGATCGGGTTCACGAGAAGACCTCCTCGGCGGTGGCCGAGGCAAGCTCCGCGTGGAAATGACAGGCGGCGAGGTGCCGCCGGCCGATCGCCGGTGTCAGCTCCGGCTCGGCCTCCCGGCACAGGTCGCGTGCCTTCGGGCAGCGCGGCCGGAAAGGACAGCCGGGCGGCAGGTCGATCAGCGACGGCGGCGACCCGGTGATCGGGGTGAGCCGGCGCCGGCCGGACTCGTCGATGCGCGGCAGGCTGCCGAGCAGACCGAGGGTGTACGGCATGCGCGGCTCGTAGAAGATCTCGTCGACGGCGCCGGTCTCGACCAGCTTTCCGGCGTACATCACGTTGACCCGGTCGGTGTGCCCGGCGATCACCCCGAGGTCGTGGGTGATCAGGATCAGCGCCGCGCCGGTCTCCCGGCGCGCCGCCGCAAGCGCTTCGAGCACCTGCGCCTGCACGGTCACGTCGAGAGCGGTGGTCGGCTCGTCCGCGATGATCAGCTCGGGGTCGTTGGCCATCGCGATCGCGATCACGACCCGCTGCCGCATGCCGCCGGACATCTCGTGCGGGTAGCCGCCGGCCCGCCGCGCCGGGTCGGGGATGCCGACCACGTCGAGCAGCTCCACCGCCCGTCTCATCGCCTGCCTCTGACTGACGGCGTTGTGCGCACGGACCGCCTCGGCGATCTGGGCGCCGATTGTGTAGACCGGGTTGAGCGAGGTCGACGTGTCCTGGAAGACCATCGCGATCCTGCTGCCGCGTACCTTCGACATCTGGTCGTCGCTGCGGCCCAGCAGCTCCTCGCCCAGGAACCGGACCGACCCGGAGACCCGGGCGTTGCGGGGGAGCAGGCCCATCACGGCGAGCGAGGTGACCGACTTGCCGGAGCCCGACTCGCCTACGATGCCGACCGATTCGCCCCGGCTGACCTGGTACGACACGCCGCGGGCCGCTCGGACCAGGCCGTCCTCGGTGGGGAATCCGACGGTGAGGTCGTCGACCTCGAGGAGCACTGTCACCGGCGAGCCCCCGTCTGCTTGGGGTCCAGAGCGTCGCGTAGCCCGTCGCCGACGAAGTTGAACGTCAGGGCGATCAGGATGATGAACATGCCGGGGAAGTAGAAGAGCCAGGGCCGGGTGCTGACCGTGTCCCGGTTGATCGACACGAGCAGCCCGAGCGAGGTGTCCGGGGCCTGCACGCCGACGCCGAGGAAGGACAGCGCCGCCTCGCCGAGGACGGCGGTGGCGATGGTGAGCGTGGCCACCACGACGATCGAGCCGAGGGCGTTGGGCAGCAGATGCCGCAGGATGATCCGGGTGTTGCCCGCCCCGAGCGCGCGCGCCGCCTCGATGAACTCCTGTTCCCGCAGGGAGAGAACCACACCGCGGACCACCCGGCTGACGTACGGCCAGGTCAGCGCGCCGAGGATGACCGCGATCGACCACCACCGGCTGCCGTCGGCGCCCTGGACGGCGACCGCCGCGGCGACCGCGATCGTCGGCAGGGTCAGAACCACGTCGACGATGCGCATCATCAGGAAGTCGAGCCGGCCGCGGTAGAGGCCGGCGATCGCACCCCACAGCGTGCCGAGCACGGTCCCGATCAGCGCGATCGCGAGGGCGATCTTGAGGGACTGCTGGGTCCCCCGCATCACCTGCGCCATCGTGTCGTGGCCGATCAGGTCGGTGCCGAACGGATGGCCGAGCGACGGCGCCTGGGACAGATCGTCGGTGATGTCGGTGTAGCTGTACTTCCACACCAGTGGGCCGACGTAGGCGAACAGCACCACCAGCACGAACAGGATCAGGCTGGTCACCGCCGCCCGGTGCCGCACGAACCGGCGGAACACCAGCTCGGACTGTCTGCGCTCGCGGACGACGGCGGTGTCGGCCACCGGCCGGGCGGCGGCGTCACTCATGGCGGATCCTCGGGTCGAGCAGGGCGTAGAGCACGTCGGCGATCACGTTGCAGACGATGACGACGATCCCGGTGAGCAGGAGCCAGCCGGCCACGGCGTTGGTGTCGGCGCGGCCCACCCCGGTCAGCAGCATGCGACCGAGGCCGTTCCAGTTGAACACGGTCTCGGTGATCACGGCGCCGCCGAGGACCGCGGCGATGTCCAGCGCGGTGACCGTGACCAGCGGGATCAGGGCGGTGCGCAGCACGTGCCGGGTGAGCACGCGACGCCGGGTCAGGCCCTTGGCCCGGGCCAGCCGGACGTAGTCGGAGTCGAGCACCTCCAGCGTCGACGCCCGCTGGTAGCGGCTCCACGCCGCGTACGAGATCAGGGCCAGCGCGATCGTCGGCAGGATGAGGTGGCCGGCGAGATCCCCGGCTTTCGCGAGCGGGGAGAGGCTGTCGTAGTTCTGCGACTTCTCGCCGATCGTGTAGAAGACCGTGGTGCCGGTGGCCCTGTTGTAGCGCACCGCGAGGTCCTTGAGCACGATTGCGATCCAGAACGACGGCATGGCCAGGAAGACGAAGCCGAGGAACGTCGTGGTGTGGTCGAACCTCGAATACCGCCGGACGGCGCTCATCACGCCGGTGATCACCGCGAGGACCAGCGCCAGCAGCATCGCGACCACGACCAGGCGCAGCGTCACGACGGCTGAGCGGGCCAGGTTCGCCCCGATGTCGTAGCCGCTCTGCACCGACTCGCCGAAGTCGCCGCGCAGCACCCCGGTCAGCCAATGCCAGTAACGGACGGCGATGTTGTCGTCGAGGTCGAGGCGGGCGGTCTCCAGGTCGATGGTGTGCTGGGGCGCCGGCGGATTACGGAGCTTCAACGGTTCGAGGGGGTCACCGGAGAGAGCCACCAGGGCGTACGCGATGAAGGACGCCACGATGAGGACGGGTACCGCGGCGAACAGGCGCCGCACGACGTACGGAAGCAAGGTTTTTCTCCATCGAGCCGCGCGCACGGCTGTCCGGCCGGATGATCCAGTCGCGAGTATCTCGTCATTTGATGGCGTTCGCCAAACCTGCCGCGTCGCTGCCGGGAAGCCGACACTACGATTGATCACTTGACCTGCCTGGGCGAGGGTCGATCACGCTCGCCGGGGCTAGCATGCTCCGCGACGGTCGAGTCGATCCCTTGGTGTGGTGGCTGGTCAATGGTGGAGGTACGGGTACTCGGCCCGGTGGAGATCCGGGCGGAGGCGTCGGTGCTGTCCGGGGCGGATCGTCAGCTTGCGGTCCTGGGCATGCTGGTGTCGGCCCGGGGCCAGGTGGTGTCGGCGGATCGACTGATCGATCAGCTGTGGAACGGCGAGCCGCCACGCAGCGGTCTGGGCAGCCTGCAGGCCTACGTGTCGCGGTTGCGGCGCCTGCTGGAGCCGGACCGCCAGCCCCGCGCGACCCCTCGGGTCCTGGTCAGCAAAGCACTCGGGTACGCGTTACGGCTCGACGACGATGCGGTCGACGCGTGGGCCTTCGAGCGGGATCTGCGGCGTGTGTCCGAGCTGACGCCGGACCGGGCTCTCGAGATTCTTCAGGATCGGCTCGCCACGTGGCGGGGCAAGCCGTATGAACAGTTCGCCGACGAGGACTGGGCACGCACGGAGATCAGCCGCCTCGACGAGCTGCGCTGGTCCGCTCAGGAGAAGATGATCGAGGCCCTGCTGCGGGTCGGCCGGGCCGGCGACGCGGTGATCTCGGCGACGGCGCTGGCCGAGGCCCAGCCGTTGCGTGGCGAGGCCTGTCGTCTGTCGGCCCTGAGCCTGTGGGCCGCGAATCGCTCGGCGGAAGCCCTGAACCTGCTCCGCCAGCACCGGGGGCTCCTGGCCGAGGAACTCGGCCTGGACCCGGAACAACCGCTGGCCATGCTCGAGGCGGCCATCCTCGACCAGCGGACCGAGGTGCTCACCGACGCCGGGATCCCGCTGCACCACAACGCCGACGCTTCGGGGCACGGCAGACCCGGCGGGCCGGAGCCGGCTGACGTGGTGCGGCCGGCCCAGCTACCCAGGCCGAGCGCCGCGTTCGAGGGCCGTGCCGCGCAGTTGCACGAGTTGACCGCCCAGACCGAGGACGGCACCGCCTTCGCCCTGATCACCGGAGCCGGTGGGGTGGGCAAGACCACGCTGGCCCTGCGGTGGGCCCACGACGTCGCCGCGCGGTATCCGGACGGCCAGCTCTACGCCGATCTGCGGGGCTTCGGCCCGGAGGAGTCGCCGGCGGATCCGGACGAGATCCTGGCCGGCTTCCTGAACGCCCTCGGGGTGCCCGAACAACGCGTACCGCCGGCCTGGTCCGATCGGGTTGCCCTGTACCGCAGCGTGCTCGCCGGCCGGCGGATGCTGCTCCTGCTCGACAACGCACGCGACGCCGAGCAGGTGCGGCCCCTGCTGCCGGGTACCCCCGGGTGCGCGGTGGTCGTCACCGGACGGTCCGGCCTTGTCGGTCTGGTCCTGTCCGAAGGCGCCCGGCAGCTGCAACTCGGCCCGTTCGGCGACGACGAGGCCCGTGAGTTCCTGCGGGCCCGGCTGGGTGCCGCGGTGGCCGACGCCGACCCGGATGCCCGCGATTCGGTCATCGCCCGCTGCGGCGGGATGCCCCTGGCGCTGGCCCTGGTCTGCGCGCGCTCGGCGGCGCTGCCGCTGGCCGAGGTCGCGGCCGAACTGGTCGGCGAGGAGGGGCTCGACGCGTTCGAGGTGCCCGGCGTCGAGCACGACCTGCGTTCCGTCTTCTCCTGGTCGTACCGGCGTCTCGCCGATCCGGCGGCGGATCTGTTCCGCCGTCTCGCGCTGCATCCCGGCCCCGACGTGACGCTCGCCGCGGCCACCGCGGTGGCGGGCGGCGACCGGGCGGGCACGCGCCGGCTGCTGCGGCTGTTGTGTGACGCGCATCTGCTCGCCGAACGCCAGTCGGGACGATTCGTCTATCACGACCTGCTCAGGGCATACGCCGTCGAGCTCGCCAACCGGTTCGACCCCGGGGCGACCCGGCGGGAGATGCTGAGCCGGCTGGTCGATCATCACCTGTACTCGGCAGCCAACGCGGCAATGGCCAGCTACACCCTCCGCGACCGGCGGATCGGTGCAGCCCCGCCGCCGGCTTTTCCGGTGGAGTTCGCCGCGGGCGACGCGGATGCCGCCCTGGCCTGGCTCACGAGCGAATATCGCAACATCATGGCGCTGGCCCAGGCGTTGCCCGGGTACGCACACTACTTCGCCTGGACGCTGGCCTCGTTCCAGCAGGACGTCCGGATATCCGTGGACGACTCGATCACGCTGGCCACCGCCGGCCTGGCACACGCCGAACGGGAAGGTGATCTCTGGTGGGTCAGCTACCTGACCTACCTGATCGGGCGCGGTCACGTGCGGATCGGGCGGATCAACGAGGCGCGGGCGCCGCTGGAGCGGTCGATCGAGGTGGCGCGGGTTCTCGGTGATCCGATCCGGCTCGGAAATCCACTGATCACCCGGGCCATGGCGATCTATCGGCCGCTGCGGGTGCCGGCACCGGACGAGGCGGCCGCGGCCTACGCCTATGCCGTGGAAGCACGCGAGGTCCTCCGCGGGCTGACGGACTCGACCGGCATGGTCAAGATCGCCGAGCACTGCATCGAGACCGCAACCGTGTGGCACGACTATCACCAGCCGGGTGGACCGGAACGCGCCGTCGAGCACTTCCAGAAGACCGCCGAGGACGAGACCTCCATGGCCGTCGACGCCGCTGAGACGTGGATCGCCCTGGGGCTGGTGCTGCACGACTGCGGCAAGAACCGGGCTGCGATCGAGGCTTTCGAGACCGCGGCCCGGGTCGAGGGCAGCGAGGACGACTCGAGGCGCCTCAAGCCGCTGATCGGCCTCTATGCGTGCCACCGGGACGCCGGCGACGCCGATGCCGCGCGGCGGATCCGGGAGGAGGCGCTGCAGTTGGCGAAGACGGCCAGCTATTCCCTGGTCGATCGGCTGAACGCCGTTCTCGGGGCGGAGCGTTGACCCGAACACCACCGTGCCCGTTGTTCTTCACGCGCACAGGCGACCGGAGGAAAGATGGCTGTCCGTCCGACGGGGGTCGCGACCGCGGCCGCCACGCTGCTCGTCCTGGCCGCTTGCGGCGCCGGCGAGGACACCTCCACCGGGGAGTCGCCCGGGTTCGGCTCGTGCGGGCAGAGCCCGCTGACCTGTAACGCGGGGGAGACCAAGCCCGGCGGCACGCTGGTCTTCTACGAGGAGCAGGACATCGCCGGCTGGAACACGGCGGGCGCCGCCGGCGCGCACTACTACACCAGCGTGATGCTGGGGCCGATCCTGCCGGACGTGTACTACGGCGGCCCCGACAACCGCGTCCGACTCGACACGAATCTGATGGCCGAGGAGCCCGAGGTCACCAGCACCAGCCCGCAGACGATCGTCTACAAGATCAAACCGGAGGCGGTGTGGAGCGACGGCACCCCGATCAGCGCGGACGACTTCATCTATCAGTACCGGGCGCGCAACACCCGCGACTGCCCGGACTGCGCCATCGCCGGCAGCGCCGGCTATGAGCTGCTGGCGAGCGTGACCGGTTCGGACGGCGGCAAGACCGTGACCGCGACGTTCCAGCCCGGCAAGGTCTATCCGGACTGGAAATCGCTGTTCAGCGGGCTCTACCCGGCGCACCTGGCGAAGGCGGCCGGCGACGACGGCACACCGAAGGGCCTGGCGAAGTCGTGGGACGCGTTCGGCCGGACCCGGCCGACCTGGTCCGGTGGCCCGTTCATGATCGAGAGCTACACCGAGGGCCAGCAGCTGGTGCAGATCCCCAACCCGAAGTGGTGGGGCACCAAGCCGTCCCTGGAGAAGCTGATCTTCAGGATCGTGACCGACCAGTCGTCGCTGGTGCCGGCGCTGCAGAACGGCGAGGTCGACGCCGGTGACCCGCAGCCCAGCCTGGACATGGTCACCCAGTTGCAGAACCTGCCGGGCTTCAACTACCGGCTCAGCCCCGGGCTCTCGTGGGAGCACATCGACGCCAACCTGGAGAACAGGTTCCTCAAGGACCGGGCGCTGCGCGAAGCGATCTTCAGGGCGATCGACGTGCAGGGCATCATCGACCGTACGGTCGGCGCGTTCTGGAAAGAGGCGAAGCCGCTGCGCAACCACAACTTCGTGCCGGGGAGCCCGTACTACCAGGACGTGGTCAGCGAGACCGGCGCCGGGCTGGCCGACATCGAGGGTGCGAAGAAGGTGCTCACCGCGGCGGGCTACACCGGAGTCGGTGACCAGCTCAAGACCCCGGGCGGGGACCCGGTGACGCTGCGGTTCCGCTACAGCGAGGGCAATGTGAACCGGGCCGCCACGGCGGAACTGGTGCAGGCGACGCTCAAGCAGCTGGGCATCACCGTGACCATCCAGACCAGCAACACGCTCAGCGCGACCCTCGACACCGGCGACTTCGACCTGATCCTCTACGCCTGGGTGAACACGCCGTTCATCTTCCTGCAGGCGGAGCACCTGTGGGGCCGGAGCAGCCCGGGCAACTACGGTCACTGGGTCAACGACCAGGCGGACGCCCTGCTCAAGCAAGGTGTGCGAGAGGGAATCGACGAGGCCAGAGGCGCCGGTCTGCTCAACCAGGCCGACGCCCTGATGGCCAGGGACTACTTCGTCCTGCCGCTGTACCAGCGGCCGAATCTCCTGGTG
Source organism: Actinoplanes sp. NPDC026670 (assembly GCF_040638175.1). Classification (NCBI taxonomy): domain Bacteria; kingdom Bacillati; phylum Actinomycetota; class Actinomycetes; order Micromonosporales; family Micromonosporaceae; genus Actinoplanes; species Actinoplanes sp. NPDC026670. The sequence goes on along the minus strand of NZ_JBEZXU010000060.1, from coordinate 1,953 downwards.
GCGAAGTCCGACTACGTGAACATCCGGCCCAACTCGACCTCGACCGGGCCGACGTTCAACACCGAGCAGTGGGGGCTCCGGAAGTCGGCCGGCTAGCGTCGAGGGCCTGCTGCCGGCACTTGCAGCCGGGGCCGGGCAGACCGCAAGCCCTGCGCAAGTGCCCTGCCGGATTCTCCGTTCCGGATCGAGACGCGAGGATGCGTCGCGACAAGAGCGAATTGGCAGTCATGAAGAGGCGTTCCGGCACCCCACGTCCGATCACCCGCTACGGCGATCCCGTTCTGCACCGCCGCTGTGCCGAGGTGACCACGTTCGACGATGATCTCGCCCGGTTGGTGGCCGACATGTTCGCCAGCATGGCGGCGGCCAACGGCGTCGGTCTCGCCGCGAACCAGATCGGGGTCGACGCCCGTGTCTTCGTGGTCGACTGCCCCGACGCCACCGGTGACCACGTCGTCGCCCACATCGTCAATCCGGTGCTGCACCTGCCGGACGAGCGTGAACTCGACGATGACCGCGAGGGCTGTCTCTCCGTGCCGGGCGCTTTCGGTTTCCTGTCGCGGCCCGCGGTCGCCCACGTGACGGGCGTCGACATTACCGGCAAGCCGGTCCGCATCGACGGTACGGGTGTGCTCGCCCGGTGTCTGCAGCATGAGACCGACCACCTGAACGGGCTGCTGTGGGTGGACCGGCTGTCGGCTCGCCGGCGCAAGCAGATGCTCGCGGAGAGCGAGCAGCACCCGGGCGTGGGTGCGGGGACCCCGAACCACGCCGGCCCGGTCCAGGCCTTGCGGAAAACTCTACCTAGGTAGATATTCGAGGCATGGTTCGCGACAGACGTCCCTCACCGCAGACCGCGGCTGTGCTCAGCGCCCTCGCCACGTCCGGCGAGGGCTGGAGCCACGGTTACGACCTGTGCCGCAACCTCGGATTGAAGGCCGGCACCGTCTACCCGATCCTCATCCGCCTCACCGAGCGTGGGCTGGTGGAGACATCCTGGGAGACCGACCCGCCGCGCGGCCGGCCGGCCCGTCATCTCTACCGGCTCAGCACCACCGGCGCTGAATTCGCCCGCACCGTGGCCGCGACCGCCCGCGCCGAGCGGAGCACACCCGCCCCGGGCGCGGCCCGGCTCGCGCCCAAGACGACCTGACGGCACGACCTCGACGTACGGAGGCCTCGATGCTCGAATTCCTCTTCCTGCTGGTGGTGGCGATCCCACTGCCACTGCTCACGCTGATCGTGCTCGTCATCGTGCTGCGCCGCGCCGTTCGCAACGGTGGGGTGCGCGGGCTCGCCGCCCGCGTCGGCGCCGCCCTGCGCGTCGGCGCCGCCCTGCGCGGTGGCATCCGGCGCCCGGTGTGGCCGGCACTGCTCGCCGTCGTCGCCACGGCCGCCCTGCTGACCGCCGGTCTGGAGCAGTGGTATCTGGCCGTGGTGGACGACGGATCGCGGTGGGGCTTCGACGTGGCACTGCTGGCCGTCGTGCTCGGCCTGCTTCTCTCGGTCCTGACCGGCGGATTCGTCATGCTGACCGCGGCCGCCGTCGGCAAGGCCCGCGGATTCGGGGCGGGGACCGTCGCCGGGCTGCTCACCCTGCTGGCCGTCGCGGCCGGCGCGGCGGCCGCGCACTTCCCGCTGCGCGCGGCGTACCTGGCTGATCCGAGCGGGTTCCCGGTGGTGGAGAACCTCGGCGAAGGTGATCTGCTGATCCCGGGTGACGCCTTCCTCGTCGCGCTGCTCTGGGCCCTGCCCTGGCCCGCCCTCGGGGCCGCGCTCGGCGCCCACCGGGTCACCGCGGAAACGCCGGCGCCGGCCCACGACGTCTGGTACCTGCTGCTGAACCTGGCGACGACCGACCTGCCGGAGAACCGGGCCGCGTGGGGCACGGCGCTCCGGGCCGAGCTCGCCTCGATCGAGCCGCGGGCCGAGCGCCGCAGGTTCGCCCTCGGG